>JACQIJ010000205.1 GCA_016198545.1 Pseudomonadota bacterium | reverse complement strand
TTCTAACCAACTGAACTACGCCCGCGCAGGGTAATCAGCAGACGCTCATGTCTATTCGGAATTCAATAATATTTCAAGAACTTTCTTTTCCTAGGCCGCCAGCGCAGCCGGGGCTGGATTATAAGGCAAATCAAGGGATTGGGCGACGCCTTCATGGGTGATTTTGCCGTAGCATACGTTCAGGCCATTCCGTAAATCAGGGTCCTCAGCCAGCGCGGCCTTCCACCCCTTGTCCGCCAATCTCAACGCATAGGGCAACACAGCATGGTTCAGAGCCAGGGCGGACGAAAGCGGCACGGCCCCCGGCATATTCGCCACGCAGTAATGGACGACATTATCCACGACATATATGGGGCTGTTATGTGTCGTGGCCTTGCTGGTCTCAAGACAGCCGCCCTGGTCGATCGCGATATCGACGATGACGGATCCTGGTATCATGGTTTTCAGCATATCCTTCGTCACCAGCTTCGGCGCGGACGCGCCGGGTATCAGAACGGCCCCGACAGTCAGGTCCGCTTTCCGAATGATTTTCTCCAGATAGTCGCGGCTGGAATAGCAGACGCGGGCGGAGCCGCTGAAATAATCGTCAAGAAAGCGCAGGCGGTCGTGATCCTTCTCGAGGATAATGACGTCCGCGCCCATGCCCACGGCCACGCGCGCAGCGTTGAATCCCGCTACGCCGCCGCCGATGACTACAACCTTCGCCGGCAGCACGCCCGGCACGCCGCAGATGAGCCGGCCGTGCCCGCCCATATGTTTCTGCAGGTAATAAGAACCGACGACAACGGACAGCCGCCCGGCAACCTCGCTCATCGGCGCAAGCAGCGGCAGGCCTCTGCCGCCCTTCCCCGTCACCGTTTCATAGGCGATCGCGACGCAGCCGGAATCGATAAGCCCCTGCGCCTGCGCCGGATCGGCGGCAAGATGCAGGTAGGTGAACAACACCTGACCCTTGCGCAACATCTTGCATTCGGCGGCCTGCGGCTCCTTCACCTTCACGATCATCTCGGCCTCGGCAAAAATATCCTTTGCCGTCTTGCGGATTTCCGCGCCCGCCTTTTTGTAATCGTCGTCCGTGAAATTGATGCCTGCGCCCGCGCCGGTCTCGACGATGACCTTGTGCCCGTGCGCAGTGATTTCCTTCACCGACGACGGCACGAGGCCTACGCGGTGCTCCTGCGTCTTGATTTCCTTTGGACAGCCGATAAGCATGCAACCCCCCTCAAATTGTTACAGGCAAGTAGTAGCAGGATTGTGTAGCTTTTCTATACGCGGCGCAACAGGCCTGTTGTGGTGGGCACGACAGGGATTGAACCTGTGACCCCACGCGTGTGAAGCGTGTGCTCTGCCGCTGAGCTACGTGCCCTTGCCAAGTATTAGCAATAATCCGTCAGAGCGCCTTTTTCAAGTTTTTTCAGAGAGACGGCGGCTTCCGCCCGCCTCTTTTGCCGCCCTCCGCCTTTTTCCGGGGAGGCGCGGATGAAAGCGACGACGTATCGGCGGCGTATTCCGGCTTCACGCCGGGGTCGTTTGCCGCTTGTGCGTTGAACCAGCGGTAGGCGGAAGGCGGTACGGGCTGTCCCTTCCATGTCATCGCCGCGTCGGGGGCGTACATCGGGTTCCAGTAAGCCCACGTCTTCTTGTCTACGACATCGAATTCAAGCAGATATACTTCTTCGTTCAGCGGATCGACGGATTCATGCGTCATGAATGCATCCCGAATCTTGTCGCCCATATCCACTGCGCCCGCAAAACCGTAGCGGCGCGCGCGGGAATCCTTAATAGCGCCGGAATTTATATCCTCGAGAACCTCACGCACCCGCGCCCTGCGCAGGTTCCGCAGCCGCGATTCATAGATATGACCGGTTTCCACCCGCTCGATCCCCTTCAGCCCGGCCATCATCGGCGCATCCATCTCCCGGAAGCGGATTTTCCGGTCCACGGTCATTTCCTGCGGACAGCAATCGACAGGGAGAACAAGGCCCGTTATCGGCTCATTATCCCTGAAGAAACCCATGCGCGGACTGACCAGCGCGTCGAAATACAAAGCAGGAACTTTTACCGTCTGCATCGCGGGATCGATATTGCGGCGCGTGTGCGCCAGCGGCACAGGCTGCTGCGCAATCATCAGCGTCCGGCGGTCCCGGCCGGGGAACTTTACCCCCGCTTCCTGCACATAGGCATGGCGCGCGCGTTCGTACATATCCGAATAGGCGGGACTTTCCGGCGGCGCCTTGCTGAAAGATACCGGCCCGGCATAATACATCCGGCCCGTCTGCTGCCCGCGCAGGACGGCTGCCGCGCCTCCTTCCTCGACCTTCTTCCGGTCGTTTTCGGATATGCGTCCGGCGATAAAGGCAAAAGGCACAAAACGCGCATCCTCCACGGGCCTGCGGATATGCGCATCCGGCAGATCAATGACGACATGGTTTTCTGCCGGGATTTCGTATTCGATGTAATCATAGGGCAGACCGGATTTTGGATCGTAGCGCGCGGCAAAGGCAAATTTTTCATCAAGCCGGTATTTTTCCTTCAAGGCCCCTATGTCCTCGATATACTCGCCGATGATACGCTGCCCCAGATCGGTGCGGGCATACGCCTCCGCCTTTCCGTCCGCATAGTCGGAATAAGAGCGCGATACGCCTTCGCCGCCTTCCCTCAGGCTGGCATTTACCTCCAACCGCTTTATCTCCTGCTCCGCCTTCCCGATCGTGTACCACCGCGCATTCGACGGATCCTCGTTTGGCGGGCCGTTCAGACTGATGCGCGTCAACGTTTCATAGCGCTTCTGCCAGGCGGGGCTCAATTCATTAAGCCGCCCCCCTATATCGAACAGGTTCAACGTGACGTTAACGGATGGATCGGAAGACATGCGATAGAACTGGATGCGCCATACGCGCTTATCCAGCCTGTCACGAACCATTTTCGGATTTTTCTGATACAGGCGATGCAGGTAGTCAATCGGAAGAACCCTGCCTTTTTTATCCACGATGCGGTAATCGCAGTTCCTGTCGATGTTGGGAAAGAGAATGCGTCCCTTGTTCATTTCCTCGTAATCCATGAGACCGCGGCTGTAAGCCGCTGTTTTGTCAGCAGCGGCGGCAGCTGCGTCTTCCAGCAGACGCTGGCGCAGGCTCCAGCGGAAAGCGCGCGCCTTTTCTACGTTGAGGGGAGAAAGAACGTCCGCGCTGCCCTGACGGTCTTCGCAATCCTCATCATCGACAAGGTCGCGGAACAACGTACTGTGAAACGGCACATTTTTCTTTCTGAACTTCTGTTTCATGCGCCTGCAGAGATCCCCGAAGTTCTCCACTGCTTCCGCGCTGTCTGAATAGTCGACTGGCAAGGGATGCAGGGCAAGGCGATGCAGACCCTCCTCCACCATATTGAAAAAGCGGTATTCAATCTGCGCTTTGTTATAAAGCATATCGAAGAATCCGGGCATGGCGCCACGGTCAGGAAGCGGCTTGCCCTTCAGACGCGCCTGTCTTTCCTGCTTTGTTTCCTGCCGGAGATAATCGAGATCCCCGAAGCCGCTGTTGATGAACTGCTCTTCCATCATGGGATTTTCGCGTTCCGCGCGCAGGAATGCATCCCGGTTCATGCGCGCCGCAGCCCCGCGGATGCGCATGATGATTTCAGGGTTTTCATTGATGAAATTAAAATTACCCTCCGCCGTATCGCGCAGCGCGTTCATATCCCACTTTCTGCCCGCCGACGTTTCCAGAGCGTCCTCAAGACGCGTAACGCCCGGCCAGCGGCGCAGGGATTCCACTCTCAAGACCGAGTCCGGAGCACGCGCATTTTTCATCAATGCATAAAAATCAGCCGATGACATCTGCGTCAGCTTTTTTCCTCTTCGCTCATATGAACGCAGGTTTATATCCATGCGCATCAGAATTTCACGACGGAAATTTCCTTCGCGGTCATCGAGCGCAATATGAAGAACGGGATCCGCGATGGGGCCGTGGGGATAGTCATTGCGCGGCATTGCGTAAAGCGGCGGGCGGCTGTCGGTCATATCCGATCCGGGCAGAATTCGCCTCAGTTCCTTTTCGTCCGTCTGTTCTTCCATCCGGCGCACGACATCAGGCGCGATTTCACGGCAATAATTATAAAGCGCAAAGGACGCCTTAGCGTCATAAGCGGGACTGCGGTGTCCCCGATTCCTGTCGTAAAGCGTGCCATCCGGCATAAGAATGCCGCCCCTTATGCCGCGCGCCTTGTTCGCATAGCGCGTATTTGCCTGCATGATACTTTCAAGACGCGCCGAGACGACGCCGCCGCCGAACTGCGGGTCTATGCGCTCACCCAGCTTCAGCGAATCCTCTCCGACGGGGCCGAAAAGGTGTGTATTGATAGCGACGGTGCTGCCGTCGACGGCAAAATTCTTCGGACGCTCCTTGTTGCTGATGGAAGCCTTTGAATAGGCAAAGAACGCGTTGGACGGATGAATTCCCGCCCGCACCATATTGACGCGCAACCAGTACAAATCAGCCCACTTGATACGGAATCCGCCAACTTCAAGCCGCGGGTCCGTCCAGCGCCATTTTTGCCCGTATTCATCAGTGTAATAGCTGTTTTCAAAATTCTCGTAATAAGGAGACTTGGGATCCTCACTGAAACGGTAGGCGATTTTCTTTCTTTCCGGATGATAACGCACATCATAGACGGTCTGGCCATCCTCATTCAGCAACGGATACTCTATAACCTTTTCCGTTACCTTCTTTTTATAATCGTCGCGGCCTGCGCGGCGTACGGTCGTGAACGTCACTTCCTTTTTTTCAAGATTAAGAGCATTAAAAACCTGATCTACTGCATTCTCAAAGCGCTGCGCGATGAGGCCCATTGCCTTTGCGTGGTCGGCGCGCTCCGGACTGCGCAGCTCCCTGTAACGCGTTTGAGTTACAAGCAGCGCTTCAGGCGACGGCAGGTATCTTTCCTGAAGCCTGACCGAGATTTCCTCCGAACCGGCGAAATTCCCGGCGATGTCGCCCAGCGCATCGCCGTATGACGTCACCTGCGAAAAATTCCTGATAAGGGAGGTTGTCTCAAAATCGATGTCGATCTTGACCAGTTTTCCCATCCGAATCAGGTGCCAGAGATCTTGCTTTTTGCCTATCTTCATATCAGGCCACCCCTGCTTCGGGCATGCCAAAAATCATGCGGCTGCGCGGCTTTCGCGGCCTCTCGCGCACATCCGCAATAGACGGCCCAACCTTTTCAGGCCGCCAGTTATCCGGCTTTTTGCGCGGGTTGCTGACAATCTCCCAATCGACGCTGGCCGTAAGCTTCCTGAAAACATCCTCACCGCTGCTGCGGGCCGCAAGGCCATCTTCCCTGTTCTGCCCTTCGCGCCGGGCCATCGTCGCGCGCACCATCTCCAGAGATCCGCCGTGAAACTGGCCGAAGCGCCGGTCATTGCGCAGCAGGATATAAGATGGATCCAGCTGCGCGACGCATTTAAATTTATCCTCTTTCTCCTCCGCATGCGCATCCAGTTCAAACACCTTGAAATCGTCGGGCTTGATCCCCGAGTGCGTAAGGCCGTTCCTGCCCATCAGGTTTGTAAAGGCATTGTAGGAATCGTAATCGGGTATGTGGTGACATTCATGCAGCTGGGATGGGATAAGCCTTGCAATCTGAACCATATTGCCCGCAAAACCGTGGCCGTGGACGTGAATGGGCCGCCCGTATACCTGAATCGTTCCGTCATTAAGGGTTTTGCGCTGCCAGCCCATGCTGTCCAGGCTGCGCTCTATGGCCGCACGGCGACCCTTCGGATTATATATCTTGAAACCGTTTATATAAGCACCTACAACTGTCAGATTCCGTTTCCGGATCAACTCGCGGATCATCGTTTCCTGATAGTCCTCGTTCCCGACGATGGCCGGCTGCGTAATGATCGCAATGTATTTATCCATGTCGATTTTGTATCCGGTGCTGCTTGTCGCCTCATCGTTGTCCAGCAACGAGATCGAGTCTACGATCTTCTGCAGCGTCGACTTCTTCTCCTCCACATTGCCCTGCGTGCCGGTAATAAAAATAAGCAGATTTTCAGGATCGTCGCGGAAATTTTTACCTGTCGCGGACGTGCGCCCAGCGCGGTTCGAAGCATGTCTTTGCTTGTTTTTAATCGCCTGATACATCAGGTAGCCATTTAGATCGTTTTCGAAGACCAGTGCCCCATACTCCTGAAGACTGCGCAACATATAAATGTCTGTGCTCTGCATCTTTTCCCGCTTGCTGGGATGGATCTTCTCCATCATGTGCTCCAGCCGCGCCTGGTGCAGTTTTTTCACGCACGCCTGACGCTCCTTCTCCGAACACTCGGTGTCTGCCTCCCTGTTGATATAGGCAAGGTAATTCTCGACGATTTCGGCTGGTATCACCCCGTCATTAAGGCTGATTTCCACCTTTCTCAAATCCAGGTGGGGGTGAACGCCCAGAAGATTCATCGTGCGCAGCCGTTCTTCCGCATTGCCGCCAACCCCCACGACATTCCTCTCGGTCTTCACAGCGACATTCAGGCCGACAATATATTCGGAATGGTTTGTGCTGATGGGGGCAAATAGAATGCCTTTGTCGGAAAACATGCCGAACAGCTTTTCAAGGTTATCCTGCACTTCCTGTTTGCGCGGCGCAAAGCCGTCATGCCGAACAGCCGTCACGTCGTGCAGAGTCAGCAGCAACCTGCCGAGCTTCTCCCGCGTCACAGGCCGATTATGCAAGGCTGCCTGTTCGGGCAGGACCATAACGTTGCGGGTCATGAACCCTTTGCCAATCTCCGTCATTTCATTGGCATCGCCATAAATGACGGCCGATCCGTTGTAATGCACATCGTTGTAACAGCCCGTGACGATATATGGCGTACAAAGCGCCGAATGTTCAGTCGCATTCGCGCTATACTGAACCCATGTACGCACATTGCCTTCATCATCAAGAACGGGAACGGCGCCTTCTTTCTCGATAACATGGATTTTAGGACGCAAGCGGGCCGGAACGTTCAGGTTGTTCATTTTGCGCTCCAGAGCGCGCTTCACGTAGTCCGTCGCATAGACTTCCTTACCCTTCATCATACCTCTTGCGGCATAGTAGGGAAGCCCGTCGGCATGATCGAAGTGATCGTGCGTAATACAAAAGCATTTGATGTCGTCCCAGAACTGAAGATAATCCGGTATTGCGCCATCGAAGTTGGAATCAGGCCCGCCCGTGGCAAAGGGAAAATCAATGGCCGTGCCGATGCGACTGACGCTTCCATCCTTTTTCAGGCCGCAATGCAAAAACAGCGCGGCAATGCCGATCTGGTCTCCAAAATTTTCGATTTTTTTCTCAAACCCGCAGCCATGAAGAGAAACATAGTAGAAGCTGCCCCCCTCCTCCAGCGGCTTAGGCTGCGGCAGAGGATTGCTGAGGTCCGTCAGATTGTATTTCGCCATCCAGTCGCGGAAGGCCGGAAATTTATAGTCAGCAAAATCCCGGATCACGGCCTGCGTGAAGCCGATGAGGCCCAGCAATCGATCCGTATCCTTCGGCTGGATGGCCCGGCCCATGAATACAGCCTTCTCCAAAACGACGTCGCCTCCCTTGCGGGCAAAAGTCAGATCAAGGAGGTCCGGTATGCCGCGCGCACCCTGATCGTTTTCGTCCGTATCTACCGAAACTTTGAGACGCAAAGAATTTTTCGCCTGCCGCATTTCCGAAACCGCCTCATACAAAACGCCTGATTGCGGATCGACCGAAGATGTTCGGCGGTTTCCATCGAAGCTGCGGCTTTTTTCCAGCGTGTTGACGCGGCAGCCCAGAACTCTTTTCATCTGCTCAAAATCCGTTTCCCTGAAAACAAGATTTTCATGAGCGCCCTGCGCGCCGGTGGTCGTGAAGTAAGGGGAAAGCAGAAAACTGAACCCGCCCTCGCGCGATACCCCCTGCAGGGCAAAGTCCTCGCCCGCCACCTGCCGGATATAGCATTCCTCCAGTATCTTCGCCGTGTTCTCAATGGACCCGCCCTCGCACAACAGCGTATTGAGACGGTTGACGGCCTCAAACACGCGGTGAACGCTCTTCCGGGTTGCGGGATTATCCAGCGTATCGCCTGCCGCGCGGCTGAAGACGCGGGAGCCCAGAATCCAAACCTCATCAAGCTGCCGCGCACCCTGCTTTCCGGAAGGGGCATAAGAAATGCGCGCAAGGCTTTGATTTGCGCTCCCCCCGAAAGGAAGGTGCCGCCACCATGTGAGTTTTATATCGGCAGGAAAACCCTTTTTATCGATATGCGTTTCAGATGTAAGGGCGACGGTCAGAAGCCCTTTCGGATCGGCGGCGGATCCGGTCAACACTATGGGATTGTCTGCCCGGCCGCCATAACCTCTATCCGCCAGCCCTATGCGTCTTAAAATTTCGGCGCCCGTTTCTGTCATACTCTTTTAAAATCCCTGTTCGCTATGTCGCCTTTTTTTGCTTTTTCTACGTAGGTCTGCGATGATCAATGTAGCGGGTTTGCCCTGGCGTCTTTCGTTCTTTTTCCAGCGAATCAAGGCCGTGCGCACACACCCATGCATCGGTGTAATCGGGGTGAAGCCCCTCAAGGTCTTCTTCCTCAAACTGCGCCGCGGCAACAATCAAAAGCTTGCGGTAAAGACGGTCGCGCATCGATTCCCGCCCGCCATCGCCGACAGCCGACGCCATCAGATCGCGCGCTTTTTCCGGTTCCGTCCATCTGAACCGCGTAAAGCCGGGGGACATCAGGTTGACTTCGCTCCACCTGACGATCTCGCTTGCGCTTTTAACGCCAGTCAAAGGATTGACCGTGTGCTGAGCATTCCTGTGCATCGGATCAAGCATTTTGTCCGACAGCTCCAGCAGTTGCGCCAAAACCAGGCACGTATCGCGCGCGGGAACAGGCGGCTTGCTGTCCATCCACTTTTCGGCGACTGCGCCCAGCGTGGCTATCAGGTCATGAAGGCTTTGTTCTTTCAGCTTGCTTTCAAGGCCTTTCGCATCCGGATCGAACATATAAATATCCATGCGGTACTTCGCACCATCGAAAGGCCGGGGCGTCAGACCCAGCTTCAGTTTGACGGCCGCCATGACGAATTCGACCTCCTTGGGGCTGTAAGGCCAGTCAGGCAAAAGAACGATGCCCGTGGCGTTGCGTTCCATCCAGTCCATCGGACCTTCAAGCTTCGCCCGCGATGACAGGTTGGATTTCTCCCCCTGCGCCGCAATGCCATCGGCGAAGCGCAGCGCATCCTTGTACCCGTCCAGGAAATCAACGTAAGTAACGATGTTTGCGGCGCCATCCGCGCCAAACAGCGCATCCCCCCCGAGAAGATCGCGCATTTCGCCGGCAAGCTTCCGCCGCGGATCCACCACCTGCGCGACAAAACCGTTCTTCCTGTTATCGACAGGATCCCCATGAGCCTGCGCTTCCTTCACGAAAAGCAACCCTTTTGCTTCCGCATATTTACGCGCATGCGTACCGCCCTTGGGATCGATTGCGATAAAGAAAGAGCGCGGAAGCGCCTTCGGGTTATCGAACACTTCGTGAGCACCCGCCGCGATAGTCAGAAAGCTTTGCTCCCAGATCGGCAACCTGTCGAAGTGATTGCGCTCGAAAATAGCGGATTTAGTGCGGAAGTAATCACCATCCGTGCCGCGCCGGCGGGGATAAGCTTCGCCTGCGCCCGCCTCTTGAAATGCCATCTGCAGCGAAGACGGCACCTGTATTTTGCCGGGGCCGTAATAATCCGGGTTTATAAATCCGCAATCCGGAAGATAGGCAAATAATTCATCCTTCGAAGCCTGCACGGCAGATGCATCGAAGTCCTTCGCAGCGGGAAGGACTTTTGCCTTGAAATAGGATTTCAGATTTTTGTCTTCCCCATACGGCATCCAGTGCGCGCACTTCGCCGCGATATAGGGCAGCATGATCTCTTTCAGCCTGTCCATGCGCGCCAGATCTTCCCTGGAACGATTCAAAAGAACCGGGTGCGCTTTCCCCCTGTCTATGGGCGATTTTCCCGACGTATCGCGCAGCCAGTCATCAAGCTGGAACCGCGCGACCAGCGCGGCGACGGCAAAATCCGTTATGAAGCCGCGCTCCACGACATCAACGATATGCTTTGCCGTTTCCCACGCCCGGTCCGCCAGCGTAACTGGCCTGCCGCTCGCATCGACCACGGAAAACGCCGCCCCCGGGCCGGAATGGTCGCGAAGATGGTCGAGAAACCCCGCCTGCGTCATATCGGCGACTATTGCCTCCGCATTGCCGTAGCGCGAATAAGACCAGTCGCCGCCCAGCATCATGGCGCTGCAATCTATGACCTTTGGAACCCACCAGTCCTCGAATGTGTAGTCCTGGTATTTCGCGCCGCGCATAACGGCATTGCTTTCGCGCGTATTACGCAGCACGCCTTCATAGGCGCCGACGCCTATCCACGCCATTTCCGGTTTAGCATTGGCCGCAAGGCCGGTATAAAAAGCATTCTGCTGCCTGTAGGGCAGGACGATGCGCGACATCAGAATTTCTGGAGCCACCGCGTGCGAAAGCCTCTGCGTGGTCAAACCGGGGACCCGTGCCCACGTTTTTGAACTTTCAATGATTTTTTCCCTGTTCTCTTCAGCTACATGATAAGCTTCATGCCCGTTCGACATGGAACCGATGACTATCCCGTGATGCAGACCTTTGTTGGTGATATTGCTGAGCGTGTAATCGAGCTTGGCTTTATTGCGAAGGAACTTTGTGTAGTCTGATTTTTCATCGGGCCGGGGTGAAAAGAAAATCGGATTGTTTACAAAATCGAACGGATGCTGTTGCTTTCCGCATAAAAAGCGGTCAATCCTGTCGGCCGCAGATAGTTTTTTCATCGTCTTCCCCATGC
>JACQIJ010000204.1 GCA_016198545.1 Pseudomonadota bacterium | reverse complement strand
TATATGATGTATCTGTACTGACAGGCTGGATCAGGAGTGTTGCGTAAGATGGCCATCGAGGAAGCCAGGATTTCAACAAAGGGACTGTTCGGGCGCGGTCATTTGTCCGGCGCCGGGGAAGACCTTTCTTCCGAAGTCGCGGACATGATGAATGCCTCCGCGCTGTCTCTCAGAGGAAAACAGCCTTCCGTCGGCCCTGCGAATGAAGGGCCCAGCTTTCTGGAAGCCGCCGTCGGAGCCGTTTTCGACAGAAAGCCCGAAGATGCGATCTTCGAACAGCCGCAGGAACCGGAAGATATTGTCACGCAGGATGATATCCAGACCCAGTTCGACAATATCAAGGATATGAGCGACTGGAAGCCCGCGCAGAAAATCAGCCAGAATCAGGTGACCTCCCTGAATGTTTCCGATGCGAAAAACAAGGAAGCGGAACGCGTTGAAACCGCCGATCAAAAACTTGAGCAGGTGGATAGCGTCGAACAGGATATCGAACAATATATTCAGCAAATCGAAGAAGGAAAATCGGCGATGCCCGAACCCGAAGCGGACAGCGCGCCGGGCGGCGGGATGCGGCTGACGGGGAGCTTTGCCGCCAACGCGGGCATTACGGCGGCAGCCGGTGCTTTAGGGGGCCCCAAAGCGGCATTTATGGCAGGGTTGGCGATGACAGGAAGCGATATTTTGAAAACAGCGCGCGCCGTTATTGACAACAGCAATTCCCACGACGTGGTCGCGCGGCAGGGCGCCGGAACGGGCACGGAAGCGGCGGCGCGCTCAAGCTCTCAGGGACAATACCTGTCGAAAACGGAAATGCGTGATGGCGGTTACCGTCCGGCCGCATCCGCGCCGCAGCAGGGCGCCATGACCGCCGGCGCATCGCCGGGATATAACCGCGCGGTCGATGCGCGCGCTGCCGACCAGTTCGGCAAGGTTCCCACGGGAGACGTCATTTTTGGCGTGAACAACGCCTCATGTTCGTTGCAGGGGATCAGCAGATGCGAGATAGAGCAGGATCCCACCATCATGGCGTGGCGCGAACGCATACGGGATATGCGCGAGGAATTCGGCCTGCAGAAGGAAACCGGTCAGGATACGGGGCAGGAGTACGCGCGGAGGCTCGAGAAGGGCGTCGATCTTGCGAAAGTAGATAATATCGGCGCTGTCGGAACCAAGGCGCGCGAGGAGTTCGCGAGAACCGGATCCACGATTTCCTTCAGTGCCTAGCCAAAATCCTTCATTCCTTTCCGGATCCGCCCCGCGGCGGTGACAAGGCACATAAGGCCGAAGATAACGGCGATCGCCGTAAAATGATCCGGCATCAGGCAGATCAAAACGAAAGCAATGACGGTTTCCGTGCCTTCCGCGAGGCCTTGCAGATGAAAAAACGATTTCTTTCCATTTTTATCGTGATTGATGCTGCGCCGCGCGGCCATGATGGCATAGGCGAGGAACGCGCTGCCCGTCGCCATGAAAGTGAAAATCAGAAACGCGGCGGCCAGCGCATTTTCCGGCTGCCCCAGCGCGAAGAAGAAAACGAAGCCCGCATAAAAGATGAAATCGGAAACGATGTCGAGGAACCCGCCCGCATCCGTCCCGCTGCCGTCGCGCCGGGCGAGCGCGCCGTCGAGTCCGTCGGCCAGCCGGTTCAGCGCCATGAAAAAAAGCGCGGGAATGTAATCGGCCCGGGCCAGCATCAGGCAGGCCGCCAGCCCGCAGAGCGCGCCGATGGCCGTCATCCGGTTCGCGGAAATGCCGGACGGCGCTACGTAAGCCGCTATTTTATCCAGCGGCACGTCGATATGCGGACGTATGAGGGAATCGAGCATGGCCATATTTTCGCACGTTTATGGCTGTTCGTTACAATTTTAATCGGTTAGGATGGAAGGCCTCGAAACCGGGGAGAGAATGATAATGAGCCCTGTTAAAAACGTATGCGTCTATTGCGGGGCATCGTCCGCCGCCGATGAAGTTTACAAAAAGGCCGCGCGGGATACGGGCCGCGCGCTGGCTTCGGCCGGGGTGAGGATGGTCTATGGCGGCGGGAAGTCCGGCCTGATGGGCATTGCCGCCGACGCCGCGCTGGCCGCGGGCGGCAAGGTGACCGGGATATTCCCCAAATTCCTGGAAAAGTTTGAGCCCGCCCATGACGGCCTGACCGACCATCAGATCGTCGATACGATGCATGAGCGCAAGCAGCGCATGGCGAAGCTGGCCGATGCGTTCGTCGTTCTGCCCGGGGGCTTTGGCACGCTGGATGAATTTTTTGAAATACTGACGTGGCGGCAACTGAAACTGCATGAAAAGCCGGTTATTGTCGTTAATATCGAAAATTACTGGGGTCCGTTGCTGCAGGCCATCGACGGCATCATTGAGAAGAAATTCGCCCGGCCTGCGCACCGGGAGTGCTTTGTCGTCGTCAACAGCGTCACCGATTTGATGGCGCTGCTGCAATATACGGAAAGCCGCGAGGCTGCGGGGTTGGCTCAGATATGAATATCATTATTCGTAATCAGGGGTCCCATAAAGGAATTGGTTACTTTTTTTGTCGTACTATTTGAGTTGGATCAAAGCGCCCCGCGCCGGCGCCGGGGACAATGCGTTAACCGGGTGAGACAACGTGCAGTATACACATGATTTAAATCAGGCGAACGAATACGCGCAGGAGGTTCTCGCCCGCCTGCGGCAGGAAGGTCTTGCCGCCACGCCCGATAATTACGAATTGTGGTACGTCTATTTTTCCGGGCAGCATCCCGAACTGAAACGCGCGATAGATGTTCTGGTCGGCGCGAAACATAAAATCACGGAAGACCGCTGCAAGGAAATGTATCAGCGTTTCCTGAGTTCTTCCCGCGACGAGGAAATGTTGCGCCGCGCAGGCGATCAGGTTCATGCCACGATCAAAAATGTTGCCGGCGTGGTGCAGAACGTCAAGGATGCGACAAGCCAGTATAGCGGCAAGCTCGGCGGCGTCAGCGAAAAGATAAATACCATCAAGGATCCGAATGAATTGAAGGGCGTTCTGAAGAACGTTATAGACGATACGCGGGACATGATGACACAGAACCAGAAGCTTGAAGAGCAGCTGAGCCAGTCGTCGCATGTGATGGAACAGCTGCAGCGCGATCTTGAGACCGTGCGCCGGGAGGCGTTGACCGACGGCTTGACAGGCATATCGAACCGCAAGTCTTTCGATGCGGAGATGGAAAGAATCGACGAAGAATCTAAAAAGACGGGCGGCGCCTATTCCCTCCTTATGCTCGATATCGATCATTTCAAAAGCTTCAATGACAATTACGGCCACCAGGTCGGCGACCAGGTTCTGCGACTTGTAGCAAAGACGCTGACGGACGGCATCAAGGGCCGCGATGTTGCTGCCCGTTACGGCGGAGAGGAATTCGGGATCATCCTGCCCGATACGGGATTGCAGGCGGCGGTAACGGTTGGCAATGCGCTGCGCAAGGCCGTCGCGTCCAAGGACGTCGTCAATCGCAGCACGGGCGAAAAACTGGCGCGCATCACTATTTCCATTGGCGCCGCGGAGGCGATATCCGATGAAAAGACGGCTGATTTGATCGGCCGCGCCGACGCCGCGCTTTATACTGCCAAGCATAATGGCCGCAACCAGGTCGCGGCCGCGCCGACGCCGGGCAAAAGGCAGAAGAAAGAAACGGCCTGAGAAGGCTTTCATTTCGCCGCCAATCCGCTTAAATTCGTTCCGGCATGCAGATTGCAGAAAAGCAGATTGAATCCGATCCCGGCTTATCCGCCCTGAATCACGGCCAGCGGGAAGCCGTTCTGGCCGTGGACGGTCCTGTGCTGGTTCTTGCCGGGGCCGGGACGGGCAAGACGCGCGTCCTGACGACGCGCATTGCGCACATCCTGCGCGCGCGCCGCGCACAGCCGCCGGAAATTCTGGCTGTTACCTTCACCAATAAGGCTGCGCAGGAAATGCGGGAGCGCGTTTCCCATCTTCTCGACGGCCGACCGGTGGAGGGATGGTGGCTGGGTACGTTTCATGCGCTGGCCGTGCGCATGCTGCGCCGACACGCGGAACTTGCCGGCCTGACGCCGAACTTCACCATCATCGATCCGGACGACCAGCAGCGCCTGATCAAGCAGATCATGGAAACGGAAAACATCGATCCCAAAAAATCCCCGCCGCGCCAGGTTGCTTCCTATATAGATCGATGGAAGGACAAAGGCTTGCTGCCCGCCGCCGTTACGATGAACGACGGCGCGGATGCGGCGGATGGAAAAATGCTGCTTTTGTACAAGCGCTACCAGGAACGGCTGAAGCAGGTGAATGCCTGTGATTTCGGCGATCTGCTGCTGCATATGATAACGATTTTCAAAAACCCGCAGCACGCAGCCGCGCTGGATGAGTATCGCCGTCGCTTCAGATATATCCTTGTCGACGAATATCAGGATACCAATGTGGCGCAATATATGTGGCTGCGCCTTCTGGCGAAGGGATCGAACAACATATGCTGTGTCGGCGACGACGATCAGTCGATATACGGCTGGCGCGGCGCGGAAGTGGGCAATATATTGCGCTTTGAGAAAGATTTTCCCGGCGCGAAAATCGTGCGGCTGGAGCAGAATTACCGTTCTACCGGCCATATTTTGGCGGCGGCCAACGGCGTCATCGCGCGGAACGAAGGGCGGCTCGGCAAAAACCTGTTCACGGATGCGGGCGACGGCGAAAAAATCGCCGTCCGCGGTTTGTGGGACGGCGCGGCGGAGGCGCGCTGGGTCGCGGAGGAAATAGAGCAGCTTCAGAACAAAAAATGGGGGCTCGACAATATCGCCATCCTCGTGCGCGCCGGGTTCCAGACGCGGGAATTCGAGGAACGGTTCATCCAGCTGGGCGTCCCCTACCGCGTCATCGGCGGCCAGCGTTTTTACGAACGGCTTGAGATTCGCGATGCGCTTGCCTATTTCCGCGTCATCGCGCAGCCGGCGGACGATCTTGCGCTGGAGCGCATCGTCAATACGCCCAAGCGCGGCGTTGGCGGCACGACCGTGCAGGCGTTGTATGCAAACGCGCGGGCCAAAGGCATAAGCCTTCATGATTCCATCATTCAGATGAAGGATACGGATGAACTGCGCGGCAAGGCGAAAGCCGCGCTGGAAGCCCTCATGAACGATTTCGCGCGCTGGCGCAGCCTGCTTTCTTCATCGCCGCATACAGCGCTGGCCGGGATGGTTCTGGATGAATCGGGATACATAAAGATGTGGCAGGAGGACAAATCCCCCGACGCGCCGGGCCGGATAGAAAACCTGAAGGAACTTGTCACCGGCATGGCAGAGTTCGAATCCCTTCCGGCGTTCCTGGAGCATGTGTCGCTCGTCATGGAAAACCAAGATAACGGGGCCGTGGAACATGTTTCCCTGATGACGCTGCATGGCGCGAAGGGGCTGGAGTTTGATGCGGTGTTCCTGCCGGGGTGGGAAGAGGGGTTGTTCCCGTCGCAGAAAACAATGGACGAACACGGCATGAAAGGGCTGGAGGAGGAACGGCGTCTTGCCTATGTCGGCATCACGCGCGCGCGCAAACGCGCCTTTATTTCTTTCGCGGCGAACAGGCGGCTGTACGGCAACTGGGTTTCCGCCATTCCATCGCGTTTCGTCGATGAACTTCCCGAGGATAATGTGGAGGTAACGGCAGATACCGGATTGTATGGCGAAGGGCGTTCAAAGCACTGGGATTCCTCGGGATCCAACCCGTCTTCCGCGCCGGCGCGCGGCGTTGGAGCGGACGGTGGCGGCTTCCGGCGCGGTGCCCGCGTTTTTCACGACAAATTCGGGCAGGGCACGGTCATCAATGTCGACGGGCACAAACTGGATATAAATTTTGATGCCGGCGGCCATAAACGCGTCATGGACAGTTTTGTAAGGCCGCTTTCCGAAACAGTTTGATTTTTTTACGGACAATGTGGTACAAAGGCATATTCATAATTCCAAAATATGGAGGATAAATAATGGTCACCGTCATCACTCCTGACGAATACGTCGAAAAAGTTCT
>JACQIJ010000215.1 GCA_016198545.1 Pseudomonadota bacterium | reverse complement strand
GGGATATATTGTTAACATAATTTTATTGCCTCTACAACACTAAAAACGCCGAGGCTGCATATTGAAGAGTCCGGGAACTTCGTTTAAACCTCAATAATCATTGATTTTTTGATTCTCTGACGCTGGGGAGGCAGGCATGGCGGACGCATTGAAATACACCAAGGAACATGAATGGCTGAAACTGGAAGGCGGCAACGTGGCCGTCATCGGCATCACCGAATACGCGCAGGACGCGCTGGGCGACCTGGTGTTCGTCGAACTCCCTGAAATAGGCCGCAAGGTCGGCAAGGGCGACAGTTTTGCCGTCGTCGAATCCGTGAAGACCGCCGCGGAAGTCTATTCGCCCGTCAGCGGCGAAGTCGCCGCCATCAACGACAACCTGTCTTCCGACCCGGAGCTTATAAAAAAATCTCTTGAGGAGGGCTGGATCGCGAAGATAAAAATCACGAACCCGGCGGATCTGGAAGGATTGATGGACAAGGCGGCTTATGATGAGTTTCTGAGCAAGCAGGAGTAAATTCTCATGCGCTATCTTCCCCAGACGAAAAATTCCCGCGCGGCGATGTTGCAGGCGATCGGCGCGAAATCCGTCGATGAATTGTACCGCGACATCCCGAAAAGCGCGTTTATAGATGGGCTGGCGGATATTCCGCTGCATATGGGGGAACTGGAGGTCGAGCGCAGGCTGGGCGCGTACGCCAATGAAAACCACGCCGCGCCCGACGGGCCCTTTTTCCTCGGAGCTGGGTGCTACTACCACCATATCCCGGCGACGGTCGATCACATCATCCAGCGCTCCGAATTCCTGACTGCCTACACCCCGTACCAGCCGGAGATCGCGCAGGGGACGCTGAACGCCATTTTCGAATTCCAGACCTTCATCGCGCTGCTGACCGGGCAGGAAATCGCGAATGCGTCGCTTTATGACGGCGCAACGGCGACGGCGGAGGCCGCGCTGATGGCCATGCGCCTGACCAAACGCAACAGGATCGTCATCGGCAACGCGCTGCATTTCGATTACCGCGGCGTGCTGCAAAGCTATGCCGGCAATCTCGAAGGCGCGTCGGTCGTGGACGGCGGACCCGATGCGGATACGGCCTGCGTGATCCTGCAATATCCCGATTTTTACGGCGCCGCCTTCGCGCTCGATGCGTGGCGGAAGAAATGCGACGCCGCAGGAGCCCTGCTGGTCGTCGTCGTCAATGAAATCGTCGCGCTGGGCCTGCTGCCCGCGCCGGATTGCGCGGATATCGTCTGCGGCGAGGCGCGCTCCATCGGGCTGCCCATGAGTTTTGGCGGCCCGCATCTGGGTTTCTTCGCCACGAAGGAAAAATTCGTGCGGCAGATGCCCGGCCGCCTGTGCGGCATGACAAAGGACGCGCAAGGGCGGCGCAGTTTCGTGCTGACGCTCTCCACGCGGGAACAGCATATCCGCCGCGAAAAGGCGACATCCAATATCTGCACCAATCAGGGCCTGTGCGCGCTGGCATTCACGGTTCATATAGCGCTGCTGGGCGAGAACGGGTTCAGGCGGCTTGCCGTGCTGAACCACGAAGCGGCCTGCCGCCTGGCCGACGCGGTGACGAAAATAAAAAGCGTGAAACTTTTGACGCAGAATTTTTTCAACGAATTCGCGGTGGAATTGCCGTGCGGAAATTCCGCCAACATAGTGGAGATGCTGGCGCAACGCGGCATCATCGCGGGCTATGCGCTGGACGGCGGCCAACTGTTGCTCGCAGCCACGGAAATGACGACGGATGGGGATATCGCGGCACTGTACAGCGCGTTGAAAGAGGTGCTGGCATGACCGCGGAGCGTAAAATCGTAGAAATATCGGAAGCAATGGAAGAAATTCCCGGCGGCAATCGCGGCCTGCTGTACGAAGAAAACCTGCTGTGGGAGAAAGAACGTTCGGACGAACCCGGCGTCGATCTGCCGGAGCCGGAAGGGATAAAACTCCGCACCGGCCAGCCCGCGCGCGGCGATATTGGCTTGCCGCAAGTGAGCGAGCCGCAGGTGATGCGCCATTTCGTGCGGCTTTCGACGTGGAACTATTCCATCGATCACGGGTTTTTCCCGCTCGGTTCCTGTACCATGAAGCACAATCCGCGTCTGAACGAAAAGATCGCGCGGTTTCCCGGCTTCGCGCATGTCCATCCGTTGCAACCGGAATCGACCGCGCAGGGCGCGTTGCGCGTGATGTTCGAATTACAGGAAATACTGGGCGAATTGACGGGGCTGCCCGGTGTGTGTCTTGCGCCCGCCGCGGGCGCACACGGAGAGCTTGCGGGCATCATGACGATCCGCCGCGCCCACGATGCGAAGGGACAAAGCCACCGCAATATCATGCTGGTGCCCGATTCCGCACACGGCACCAACCCGGCGACGGCGGCGATGTGCGGTTATGAATTGAAGGTCATCCCGACGAAGGAAACGGGCCGCATGACCGTGGCCGCTTTCAAAGAAGCGCTGGGCGACGGCAAAAACGTCGCGGGCATGATGGTGACGAACCCGAATACTTGCGGGTTGTTCGAAAGCGACATCCTCGAAATCTCGAAACTGCTGCATGAAGCGGGCGGCTATTTCTACGGCGACGGCGCGAATTTCAACGCGCTGGTCGGCAAGGCGCGTCCCGGCGCGCTGGGTGTGGATGTCATGCATATCAATCTGCACAAGACGTTTTCCACCCCGCATGGCGGCGGCGGGCCCGGTTCCGGCCCGATCTGCGTGACGAAGGATCTGGCGCCGTATCTGCCGGTGCCCGTGGTCGAAAAGCGCGGCGAAACCTTCCGCCTTGCCTATGAAGACGAACGCAAGGAAACGATGGGCCGCCTGAAAGGTTTTACCGGGCAGTTCGGAATGCATGTGCGCGCGCTGTCCTATATATTGTCCCACGGCGCGGACGGGTTGAAACAGGTGGCGGAGGACGCGGTGCTGTCCGCAAATTATATCCTGTCTCAGTTGAAGGGCGATTACCACGCACCCTTCGGCGGACCGTGCATGCATGAATGCCTGCTGACCGATAAATTTCAGAAAGATTCCGGCGTCACGACGATCGATATCGCCAAGACGCTGTGCGAAAACGGCATCCACCCTATGACCGTGTATTTTCCGCTGGTCGTTGCCGGCGCGATGCTGATCGAGCCGACAGAAACCGAAAGCAAGGATTCCATAGACCGCTTCATAACGGTCATGAAGAAAATCGCCGCCGACGTGAAAGCGGGCGATACGGACAAATTCCACAATTTCCCTGAGAACACGCCACGGCAGCGGCTTGATGAAGTCACCGCCGCGCGCGAACCGAAACTGCGGTGGAGGGCATGAAGGCGTTCCTGCCGCTCATCTCCGCTATGCTGCTTCTTTCCTCCTGCGAAAGCGGGCAAGAGCCCGGAAACCCCCGCGGCACGGCGAACGCCCCCGTCTATATCTGTCGCGACGGGAGCGCGATACACGCGTTGCGCGGTCCGTCGGGCGCGACATCCCGCATAACGATCGGCGATACGACGGTGCAGATCGATCCCGTGCAGGCGCCCTTCGGCGCGAAATTCCGCAGCGCGGAAGGCTTAACTTACTGGGAAAACGGCGAAAACATCCTTCTGGAATGGCCGGACGGCACGATGATGGTCTGCCGCGAAGGCAGATAACGCTTGATAGATTGCCATAAACTATCCTAAGGTGCGGCAAGTTCAGTTAACAGACAACAGGGGATTTTCATGACCGGAAGCAAGGCCGCGCAGGCATACGAGCAGCTCAAATACGATTTTGCGCAGATGAATCTTATCGGACAGACGATGGGCAAAACAGTCAAGGATGCCGAAACCCATATGCCCAAAGGAAGCGCGGCAACATTCGAAAAACAATATTCCGCGCTGGGAATGGCCATTCACCGTATCATATCCGACCCGCGCCTGGCCGACCGCCTGGATGAGGCCGAGGCCGGCGCGGGCGAACTGTCTCTGGCCGACCGGCGGAATCTCGAGCTTATGCGCCATCAGTGGATTCACAAAGCCTCCCTGCCCACGGACCTGGCACAGACGATCAATGACGCCGTAGGAAGCGGCCAGACATTGCATCAGGAATATTACAAGTCCGGCGACTGGGGAAAAATGCAGGGCCAATATAAAAAATCGTTCGGCCTGATGCGCGAAGCGGGCGCGGCGAAACTTGAACTCCTGAAAAAATACGGCATTTCCTCCGTCTACGAAGCGCTGCTCGATCAGTATAATCCCGGCTTGCGCGAAAAAGACATAGACGGGCTTTTCGGGCCGCTGGCAACGCACCTTCCCGGCATGATTCAAGAGGCCGTCGAAAAACAAAAAAATGCGGGTGCGCCGATTCCTCTCAGGGGCGGTTATAGTGATGCCGCGCAGGAAAAACTGTGCCGGATGCTGCTGGCCGCCATCGGCTTCGATTTTGACCACGGTCGCTTTGACATCATAAAAGGCCACCCGTCCAGCGGCGGCGCGCCGGATGACGAATGGCTGACGGCGCGCACGGATGAATCCGACTTTACCCCCGCGATCTATGCCGGCATTCATGAAGGCGGGCACGGCCTTTACGAGCAGGGGCTGCCGACAACCTGGCGCGACCAGCCGGCGGGAAACGCGCTGGGAATGGATGTCCATGAATCGCAATCGCGCATCATCGAGGTTCAGGCCGGACTGACGCCGGAATTCATAGGATGGCTGTCGCGGCAGGCTGCCACCGTTTTCGGAACGGAGCCCGCGCTGGAAACTGCCAACCTGCAAAAAATCCTTCACACGGTAAATCCGACATTCATCCGCGTCGAGGCCGATGAAATGACCTATCCAATGCATGTCATTCTGCGCACGGAACTGGAAAAAGCGATTATCGAAGGCAACCTTGACGTCGCTGACCTGCCCGACGCATGGAATGAAAAGATGGTCCGCTATCTGGGTATACGCCCGCCCGGAAATGAAAAGGGCTGCATGCAGGACGTGCACTGGCCGACGCTGGCTGTCGGGTATTTTCCGGCCTATACGTTCGGCGATGATGGCGCAGTACTGTTCTTCGCAAGCGCCCTGAAGCAATATCCGGACATTATACCGAATCTGGCGGAAGGAGATTTCGCGCTTCTGAAAAAATGGATCGGCGACAACGTGCATTCGAAAGGATCCCTTCTCACGACTGCGGAGTTGTTCCGCACGGCGACGGGACAGGAAAGAACGGCGCAGGCATACCTGAACCACCTGAGCCGGCGCTATCTGGACAGACCCTTCGCTCCGCAACCCTGATTTCTATCGCCTCGGCCCCTGACATGGGGTAGTATTCGCGACAGGGAATCCATGAGATATATTTCCACACGCGGCCCCGGCGCGCCGCAATCATTTGCAGATGTCCTGCTGTCGGGCCTCGCGCCGGACGGCGGACTGTACGTTCCCGCGCAATGGCCCGAACCGGATCCGGCCGCGCTTAAATCCCTTAAAGGTAAATCATACGCCGAGACGGCCTTTCACGTCATGAAGCCTTTTGTCGGGGACTCCATCGGCGAAAACGATTTGCGCGCCATAATCGGACAAACCTATAACGCCGGCAGTTTCGACAGCGCAGATATCGCGCCGCTTGTAAAAATTGCGCCTGACCTGTGGCTGCTGGAACTGTTTCACGGGCCCTCCTATTCGTTCAAGGACTACGCGCTGCAATTGCTGGGACGCCTGTTCGACCATGTCCTGGCGCGGCAGAACAAGCGCATCACCATCGTCGGGGCGACGTCCGGCGATACAGGGTCGGCAGCCATCGCCGCCTGCCGCGGGCGGAATAACATCGACATCTTCATCCTGCATCCCCGCGGCCGCGTATCCGAAGTGCAGCGGCGGCAGATGACGACGATAAAGGATTCCAACATTCACAATATTGCGCTGGAAGGAACGTTCGACGACTGCCAGACCATCGTCAAGGAACTGTTTGCGGATGAAAAACTGCGCGCAGACATAAACATGTCCGCCATAAATTCCATCAACTGGGCGCGCATCATGGCGCAGATCGTTTATTACGTACACGCATCCATTACGCTGGACGGATTCACGCGGCCCGTTTCCTTTGCCGTTCCGACGGGAAATTTCGGCAATGTTTTCGCCGCATGGGCCGCGCGGCGCATGGGCGCGCCTATCGGCAATCTTGTTATCGGCAGCAACCGCAACGATATCCTCACGCGCTTTTTCGAAAGCGGAGAAATGAAAAAGTTATGGGTTTCCCCGACCCTGAGCCCCAGCATGGATATCCAGATTTCCAGCAATTTCGAGCGATACCTGTTCGGGCTTCTGGGATGCGATCACAGCGCCCTGAAAAAATGCATGGACGATTTTTCCAAGAAAAAAACATTCACTGTCGACGAATCCCTGATGAACGCGGCGCGGACGGATTTTTCCGCATACCGCTGCACCGACGATCAGACGATCGCGGCGATGAGGAAATGCCGCAAGGAATACGGTGTCATGATCGACCCGCATACGGCCGTCGGCCTTCACGCGGCAGAAAAACATCTTTTAAAAAATCCGGGCGGCCTGCCCATGATCATCGTTTCCACCGCCCACCCGGCAAAATTCCCGGATGCGGTCAGAAAGGCCACCGGTTTCGCCCCGCCGGTTCCGGATGCGCTGGAGAATGTCATGAAAAAACCGGAACACTTCACCCCTATATCCAACAATCTGGACAG
>JACQIJ010000214.1 GCA_016198545.1 Pseudomonadota bacterium | reverse complement strand
TGGAAAAATGTGGAAAAAATGATTATACTTTTTCATGAAGGGTGCGTTGCGGGACCGATTCGTGCAGCGCGTCCAGCCGGATTGCATAGTTCGATGAGCGCCGGTTTTTCTTCAAGGCTTGGGGCGTTCCGCTCCGCGGCGTCTTCTTCCGCAGCCAGCCGGTAATGTAGATGTGAGGACAGGCCAGTGAACAGTTTTCTTGAGACGATTCGACAGCTTGGAACCACCCGTCTTGCCATCATGGGCAGTGTGCTCGTGGGGCTGCTGATATTTTTCATTTTTGTGTCGATGCGGATTTCGACGCCTGAACTGAAACTTCTGTACGACAATGTATCGTCGATTGACTCATCCGCCATGGTCGCAAAACTCGATGAGGCGGGCATAAAGACCGAAGTGTCGGATGACGGGACGCGGATCATGGTTCCGGGGACCGATGTCGGGCGCGCCCGCATGCTTCTGGCCCAGGAGGGTCTTCCCAACGGCGGGTCTATGGGCTACGAGCTGTTCGACAAGCAATCGGGTTTCGGCACGACGAATTTCGTTCAGAACGTAACGCAGGTGCGCGCGCTCGAAGGCGAGCTGGCGCGTACCATTACCTCCGTCGATATGGTGCGCAATGCGCGTGTTCACCTTGTCCTGCCGCAGCGCGAGTTGTTCAGCCGCGAAAGCCGTCCGGCGAGCGCGAGCGTATTCCTGACTCTGCGCCCCGGCGCCAATCTTGATCGCGAACAGATTTTAGGCATCCAGTCTCTGGTGGCTTCCGCCGTGCCGAATCTCAAGGCGGCGGCGGTTTCGGTTATCGACAGCAACGGAAACTTGCTTGCGCGGGGCGGGGAGGACAATGACGTTCTTCTGACCGTCAAGGCTGAGGAAATGCGCCGCAGCTATGAACAGAGATTGACCCAGGGCGTCGAGGATATGGTCGGTCGCATTGTCGGCTTCGGCCGCGTGCGCGCGAACATCACGGCGGATTTGAATTTTGACCGGATCAGCACGAACGAGGAGATTTTCGATCCGCAAAGCCAGGTCGTCCGTTCCTCGCAGGTCGTAGAAGAAAACAGCACGGAGCGCGCGCCGCCGTCCGGCGAGGTTTCCGTCCAGAACAATCTTCCGGGCCTTGCGGGCGACCTTCTGGTCGACCCGACCAAGCCCGTGGCGGAAAATAACAAGGTCGAGGAGACGACGAACTACGAAATCAGCAAGACCGTGCGCAATCTCGTGCGGGAGGTTGGAGAGGTGCGCCGTCTGTCCGTCGCCGTTCTGGTTGACGGCACCTACGGCGCGCCGGATGAAGACGGAAACCGCGTCTACCAGCCGCGCCCGCAGCAGGAACTTGACCAGATTGCCGCGCTCGTAAAATCCGCCATCGGCTACGATGAAAAGCGGGGCGACACGATCGAGGTCGTCAACATGCAGTTTGCCGACATAAATGCCGAGGACGAGGCTCTCGTAAAGGATACTATTTTCGGGTTTGACAAGAGCGACCTTCTGGATGCCGCCGAAATCATAACGGTCGCCGTCATGATCATCCTTGTCGTGCTGCTGGTGCTGCAGCCGATGGTCGGGCGTCTGCTTTCCACCGAAGGGAGCATTGATGAAAAACTGGAAGCCGATCTTCTTGCGGCCGGCGGGGTTCCCGGGGCGCCGGCGCTGCAGGCGCCCGGCGCCAAGGATGAATTCGTGCCGCCGAACGTCGATGAGCCTCAGGACAGTATGATCGATATGACGAAAGTCGAGGGACGGGTCAAGGCATCGTCGGTCAAAAAGGTTGAGGATATCGTAAGCAATTACCCGAACGAAACGGTGTCCGTGCTCAGAAGCTGGATGAGTCAGGAAACATAAGGGCAGGATAGTCAGGGAGACCTTTGAAATGTCCATACGCGTCAGGGAAGATTACAGAACGCTGACCGGCCACGAAAAGGCCGCCATATTCCTGCTGGCGTTGGGCGACGATTACACGGCAAAAGTTTTCGAGCATATGGACGATGACGAGATCATGGAGATCTCGCAGACCATGGCGAGCCTGGGCAAGGTCAATGCCGGCGTCGTCGAAAGGCTTTTCGTCGATTTTTCCGAGCAGATGAGTTCGACCAATTCGCTCGTGGGAACTCTTGATTCCACCGAGCGCCTTCTCATGCGCGTGATGGGCAAGGACAAAGTCGACAACATCATGGAGGAAATCCGCGGTCCTGCCGGACGGACAATGTGGGAAAAACTCGGCAATGTGAACGAGGAAATTCTCGCCAACTTCCTGCAAAAGGAGTATCCGCAGACCGTAGCCGTCGTCATGTCCAAGATACAGACGGATCACGCCGCTCGCGTTCTGGCGTTGCTCCCGGAGAATTTCGCGCTTGAGGTCATTCACCGTATGCTGCGGATGGAGGCGGTGCAAAAAGAAGTTCTGGAGGATGTCGAAAAGACGCTTCGTACGGAATTCATGTCCAATCTTGCGCGCACCCAGCGCCGCGACAGCCATGAATTGATGGCAGAGATATTCAACAGCCTCGAGCGATCCGTCGAAACGAAATTCATGGAGGAGCTGGAAAAATCGC
>JACQIJ010000202.1 GCA_016198545.1 Pseudomonadota bacterium | reverse complement strand
GTCGCCGGCGATTGCCGTGATGTTGCGCAGCTTCAAACGATCGAACATTTTTTCCGCCTGCATCAGCAGCGGCTTGTGCCGCTCAATCGTATAAACGCGCCGGCACAGATGAGCGAGAATGCATGTCTGATAACCCGATCCCGTCCCTATCTCCAGAACTTTTTCTTTTTTATCGCCCAACTGAAGGGCCTGCGTCATAGCCGCGACGACATAGGGCTGGCTGATGGTCTGCCCCCGACCGATGGGCAGGGCAATATCCTCATAGGCCTGATCTGCCATCGCGGCAGGCACGAAATCTTCCCGCGGCACCTTTTCCATCGCGGCAAGCACTCTCGTATCTACAATTCCCATATTGCGGAGATGCATGATAAGCCTGATTTTGCGAGCCTGTTCAGCGCCCTGAAGCGGTCTGGGAACCATTGAAAACCCCTTTGCCTGCCTTGATTTTACCTTTCCCGGCCGCGATAACAAAGGGCATATAAGTTTTTGTTTGCACACAAAAACAATATATGCAAAGTATGGATTGTTTTCCGGAAATAATATTACAGAGAGGGAGTCTCATGACGTCTTCATTCGCCCGTAACGCCGTCCTGTTTACTTTATTTACAACCCTTGCCGCAGGCCCTGCCGCGGCGCAGATGGAGGGCAACTCTCCGTTCCCGGACGTGAAGCTGGCCCCGCCTTCCAAAATCATATCGCCGGAACAAGTCAAAAAAGATTTAGCTGAAGCCTGCAGCCATATCGCGGAAAAAGCGCACAACAATCGCGGAGTCGCTTTCGTCATGAAAGGATTCCCGAAAATAAAACAATATAACCCGGATGCGCCCGACTCTCCCGCAACGGCATTCAGAACCATATGCGGCACAATCATGCCGGATTTCAACAAGATGATTGATGAAGCGTCCGTACCGGACTTCAAAGACCCCTCTGAATTTCTTGCCGCTGTCGGTGAATCGTGCCACGACATGCAGGAAAACATGCATGGAGACATACCGGGTCTTTTTACCATCATTGACGAAAGAATGACCCGTCCTCAGCAGGACAGCCTCGCCACTTTATGCTTCTGGGGCAAGCCCGTGGATCAGCAGAACGCTCCGGAGTTGAAAAAACAATGAAAATGCGCTCAGAAACCGTTGCGGGCCTGGCCGCTGCCTTCGTCCTCGTCGCGGGAATGGCCGCAAATGCGGCCGCGGCGCCCGCACCCGAAGATTACGGCATACAAAATTCCCGTACCGACGCAAAACAGAACGCCTGTTATATTCTGGCGGATACGATAAACAAGCATCCGGGCATAAACCACTCCCTCAAAGGCAATAAAAACTTTTCATCGGAATACGACCCGAAGCCTCTGAGGAATATTGTGCAGAAAGCCTGCAATTTCCCCGACGCGCTTTTCGACAAGGCCCCTTCTTTCGAAAACATGTCCAAACAGGAATTGATCCCCTGGGTGGCGGGCAGTTGCATGACTTACAACAAGGGCATCCTCCAGCATCCCGGCATGAAAGAAATCCTCGACAACGATGAAGCGACAGCCGCACTCAGCAAAGCCTGTTCATTCGAACAGCCCAAAGACGGATCCGTGCCGCAACAGCGGCCGAAAACAAAAACCGGGCTGACCAAGGAAGAGGCCTGCAAAATACTGGAAGATGGCATCCGCAATAGCGCCATCAACGCCGTCCTTTTTACCGGAAACGAAGAGATGTATCCCAGATACAACGGCGCGCACATGAAAAAAACTTTGCAGGACGGGTGCGGAACCGGCGACGAACTGTTCGCTTCCGCGCCGAAAATAGAAAAGAAAAAATTCAGAGAATCCTACGCCCTTGTACAACAAGCATGTCTTTCGCTGGAAAACGCCTACCAGCGCGAGGAAGCCGTACGCGCCCTATTCAGCAGTAAATATGCGCGCGGCGCGCTGGATCATGCCTGCACAGGAAAGCCTGAACCGAAAAAACCCTGATAACCACAGCTGAAAGGAAAAACAAAATGTCTACATCAATGAAAAAAATAGCCGTCGTCGCAACGCTCTTCGGCATGCTCGCGGCAGGAACCGCCCGGGCGCAGGAACAGTCGCCCGCCGACATGGAATCGCACATGGAAAAAATGCCCCCCATGTGCAAAATTTTCCAGGACAGTCTCAGGGAAAGCCCGGGATTCGCCCTGCTGGTCCAGGGAAGCCCTCACCTGACGCACAATGCCGACGCCTTTAAAGGCATAGTCAGCGCGGCGTGCCCGGGCATGGACTGGAGCCAGGTAGCGAACCTGTCCGGCCTCACGAAAGACGAGACAAAAAACTTTGCTGAAATGACATGCAACAACATTCATGGCCTTGCGGAAGGCATTCATCCGGAATTCGATGCTCTCGTGCACAACGTTTCCGGAAACCATGAAACTTTCATGAAAACCTGCGGCTGGGCCTTCGGAGAAGGAGGCGGTCATGACGGAGAGCATCAGCATAACCCCGATCACCATATGCCGCGCATGGGACCATCGAGATAACCACGACTGAAGAACGCGCAACCGTATAGGGCTATTCTACAACCCGGCCGCTTTTTTTCCCTTCTGCGCGGCGGCGTCGATGCCTTCCAGCGGCATGACTTTTTTAATGCCCCCCATGTAGGGAAGCAACGCATCGGGCACGATAATCCCCGCGTCGTCCGCATCGTAATAATTCTCCATCACCGCGATCAGCGCGCGGCCCACGGCGACGCCGGATCCGTTCAGCGTGTGCACGAATTGCGTATCCTTCGCGCCCGCCGGGCGGAAGCGCGCCTTCATCCGCCGCGCCTGAAAGTCTCCGCAATTCGAACAGCTTGAAACCTCCCTGTACCGCCCCTGCCCCGGCAGCCACACCTCGATATCGTAGGTTTTCATTGACCCGAATCCAATATCGCCCGCGCACAGCGACACGGTGCGATAGGGCAGCTTGAGTTTCTTCAGGATATTTTCGGCGCATTCCGTCATGCGCTCGTGCTCTTTCCAGCTTTCGTCCGGGTGTGTGATGCTGACCAGTTCGACCTTGTAAAACTGGTGCTGGCGCAGCATGCCGCGCGTATCTTTGCCCGCCGCGCCCGCTTCCTTGCGGAAACAGGGCGTAAAGGCCGTATAGCGGCGCGGCAGGACGTCCTCATCCAGAATGTCCTCGCGCACGAGGTTGGTCAGGACGACTTCGGCCGTCGGGACCAGCCACCGCCCGTCCGTTGTTTCAAACTGGTCGTCGCGGAATTTGGGGAGTTGCCCCGTGCCGTACATCGTATCCGTATTCACAAGCAGCGGCGCGGAGACTTCGGCGTAGCCATGTTCCTCCGTATGCGTATCCAGCATGAACTGCGCCAGCGCGCGTTCCAGACGCGCCAATCCCGCGCTCAGGAACACAAAGCGCGCCCCGGAAACCTTTGCCGCCGTCTCGAAATCCATCATGCCCAGCCCCGCGCCGATATCGGCATGGTCCTTTACGTCGTTGCGGCGGGGCGTTTCTCCCCATTTGCGCACTTCTTTATTGTTATTTTCGTCCTTTCCGTCCGGGACATCATCGGCCAGAAGGTTCGGGATGCTCGACAAATGCATGTCCAGCTCGGCGGCCAGCGTCTTTTCCCGCTCCTCCAGTTCCGTCATGCGGGTCTTGAGCGCAGCGACTTCATCCATCAGCGTCTGCGCATCGCCCTTTTTGGCCTTTATCGCGCCGATTTCCTTCGATTTTTCGTTGCGCTGCTGCTGCAGGGTCTGCAATTCCGTCTGCGCGGCGCGGCGTTCGCCGTCCATTTTCAAAATGGGGGGCGTCTGCGGCGGCAGGCCGCGGCGCGCCCAGTTGCGGTCGTAAACGTCGGGTTCTTCCCGTATCGCGCGAATATCGTGCATGCCCGTTACATTCCTGCGGTTTTTTTACTATAATAGGGTCATGACGGAAAACAGCAAGGATTACATTGCCGGGGTTTACAGGCTGAAACGAGCCGCCGCGCCTCTGCCCCTTGTCTTCGACTCCCCCCACAGCGGACGGGAATACCCGGATGATTTCAATCATGCCTGCGCGCGGGAAGCTCTCCAGCGCTCCGAGGACAATTATGTCGACGATCTGTTCGGCTGCGCTCCGGAAGCAGGCGGAACGTTGCTGACCGCTCTTTTTCCCCGCTCATATATAGACGTAAACAGATCCGTAACGGACATCGACCCGGCCATGCTGGCCGAACCCTGGCCGGGGCCTCACCGCGCCAGCCGGCGAAGCGCGGCAGGCACGGGGCTCATCCACCGCACTGTCCGGCCCGGAACAGCAGTATATAATCAAAAGTTAAGCGTGAAGGAAGTATCGTACCGTATTGAAAATTATTATAAACCTTACCACCGTGCCTTGGCTATGGCGCTCGCGGAAGCGCATGCGCGGTCGGGGCAATTTTGGCACATCAACTGCCATTCCATGTCCGCGGCGCAGCCGGATTTTTGCATTGGCGACCGCAGCGGGACGAGCTGCAGCCGCGATTTCGTTCACATCCTCCACGACTTTCTGAAAGGGCTGGGCTATCAGGTTGCCATCAACCAGCCCTACAAGGGCGTCGAAATCCTGCGCCGCTACGGCAGCCCGGCGCAGGGCCGAAACAGCGTCCAGCTTGAGATCAGCAAGGCTCTGTACTGGAACGAAGAAGAAATAAAAAAATCTTCCGGCTACAATGCCTTAAAGGACGACATTCAGAAGCTTATTTCTTTCTGCGCCGCATGGGCCGACGGACGGGTAGCCGTAGACCTTGCGGCGGATTAGGCTGCTTTCCTGGCGGCATCAAACACCGCGCCCGACTCCGCTTTCAGCGCATCGTCGATTTCCTCCATTGCCACTGGACACCCTAACAGTCGCGCAAGCGATGTAACGCCGTGTTCCCTTATCCCGCAGGGAACGATCCCCGCATAGTGGCTTAAATCCGGATCGACATTGATGGATATGCCATGATACGTCACCCAGCGCCGTACGCGCACGCCGATGGCGGCGATTTTGGATTCCGCCATGCCGTCCGCAACCCATATCCCGACTCTTCCATCCCGCCGCTCGCCTTTCACGTAAAAGTGGGCCAGCGCACGAATAATCCATTCCTCAAGATTCCATATATATTGTTTTATATCAGGATGTTGCTGGTATTTTCTAAGATTTACCATTACATATGAGACGCGTTGCCCGGGGCCGTGATAGGTGTACTGCCCGCCCCGCCCCGTCTGGTAAACAGGAAAACGCGTATCAAGCAGGTCGCCCGCCTTCGCGCTCGTCCCGGCCGTATACAGCGGCGGGTGCTCGAGCAACCAGATCATCTCATCTTCCGCGCCCGCGTGAATGCCTGCCACGCGCTCCTCCATGAAGCGGAGGGCATCTTCATACGCAACAGGCTCTGTAGCTTTTTTTATTTCCATAGAATTAATCTACGCTTAAATGGAGGCCGACGCAATCCTTTAAACCCTTGCGGAAAATACAGCGGTTTGGTATCAAGCCACGATTGCTACCGGATGCGGCCATGGCGGAATGGTAGACGCGTACGCTTGAGGTGCGTATGGGGTGACCCGTGGAAGTTCGAGTCTTCTTGGCCGCACCATTATTTCACTTCAATAAAAGGAATCCCCGCATCGATCAGCTTCCGGCGGTCCTGCTCCGGATTGACCAGCCGGTCGCATGTACCGGACCCGGCGGCACACAGCCGAGTATTGGTATAAATGCCCTGCAGAATCGTTCCATCAGTAAGCAGATCGGGTGTTGTTTCAATCCCGAGCAGTTCGGTTTTTTTGTAAAAGAGGCACTTGAGTTTATCCGTGAACCGTCC
>JACQIJ010000201.1 GCA_016198545.1 Pseudomonadota bacterium | reverse complement strand
TGGACGGCGATCGCGCTGGCCCTTCTGGTTGGCTGGTATGCAGCTGATCTTCCCCGTCTTATCGACTCGCCGCAATTCGAACGGCAGGCTGCAATAAATATTCAAGCCGCTGACGGCACGAAAATCGGACGCTATGGCGACATTAAGGGTATAAGCGTCAATGTATCCGAACTGCCGCCTCATCTGGTCTATGCCGTTCTGGCAACGGAGGACAGGCGGTTCTATCAACATTTCGGCGTAGATCCCGTCGGCATCATGCGCGCTATGGCCGCCAACGCGCGCGCAGGAAAATTCGTACAGGGCGGATCCACCATCACGCAACAGCTTGCCAAAAATCTTTTCCTGAGCCGCGAACGCACTATCAAAAGAAAGATACAGGAAGCTCTGCTGGCTTTGTGGCTGGAACGTAAGCTGACCAAGGATGAAATCCTCAGCGCCTATCTGAACCGGGTATATCTTGGATCCGGCGCCTACGGCATAGATGCAGCATCCAATGTATACTTCAACAAGTCCGCAAAGGACGTAAGCCTGCGTGAATCCGCCTTGCTGGCCGGCCTGCTGAAGGCGCCGTCGCGCTACTCCCCGGCCAGCAATCCGGGGCTGGCGGCGAAACGAGCGCGCACTGTCCTGACGGCAATGGCCGATGCAGGCTATATTACGGAGGAAGAGGCAAAGCGCGAATCTCTGGGTACGCCCAAACCGCAGAAAAAGCCGACAGAGGCCGGGGCTATCAAATATTTCACGGACTGGATAGTTGCAGAAATGGACCGCATGGTTGGAACGACCGGCAAGGATATGAATGTACAGACGACTCTGGATCCTTATCTGCAAGAAGCGGCAGAGCGCGCCGTATCCGCCGCCCTGCGGGAACGCGGGGAGGAATCCCATGCATCGCAAGCTGCCATCGTCCTGCTCGATTACACCGGCGCAATACGGGCAATGGTCGGCGGAAAGAATTACGACGCGAGTCAGTTCAACCGCGCCGTGCAGGCCCTGCGCCAGCCCGGATCGTCCTTTAAGCCCTTTGTCTACCTGACAGCCCTGCAGCAGGGGTGGAGGAAAACAGACACCATCGACGACTCCCCTATACGAACCGGGAGATACAAACCCGAAAACTACAACGGCGAATATTTCGGTGAAGTGGATCTGGAGTTTGCGCTGGCCAAATCGCTGAACTCCGCCACCGTACGTCTGGCGCAGAACGTCGGCATAGATTCCGTTATAAACACCGCACACACACTGGGGATATCGTCCAACCTGCAGCGGGACATGAGTCTCTCATTGGGAAGCAGCGTCGTTACATTGCTGGAGATGGCTGGCGCTTATGCCACTATCGGCAACAACGGAAGACGCGTTATTCCTTACGCCGTCACAAAAATAACGGACCAGGACGGTCGCCTTATTTACCAGCGCAACAACATCATTGTCGAAGGCAGGCAGCTTTTCGATCCGCGCGTTATCGAACAGATGGACGACATGCTTCGGTCTGTCGTCGAATATGGCACGGGGCGAGGCGCATCCGTTCCTTTCCACGCGGCCGGAAAGACGGGAACGTCGCAGGATTTCCGCGACGCGTGGTTCGTCGGCTACACAGACCGGTACATTGCCGCCGTATGGGTCGGGAACGACGACAATTCATCCATGAGGCATATCACAGGCGGATCCATCCCTGCCCGCATATGGCGCGACATCATGCTGGCTGCCCATGAAAAAGGAAAAGAGGGAGCAAAAGCCTCCCTCTTTCCCGTTTCCTCCGCCTTCATGGACAATGACGGCGGGTTTGATGGCATGGTCCGGCGCCTGTTGGGACGCTATAATGAGTAGAGTGGGCTACTCCTTAAGCGGCGACCGGATATCACACCGAAGCGTATCGATTCTCCCTGTAAACCGCGCGGAACGCCGACTCCCATCCGGATGGACCGCAATCACCTTCACCGATGCGATCCCAATGATCCTTAAGCTTCATCGCCGATGCCGGAGGCAAACCGAGTCCGGTTTCCCAGGCCGCACGGCGGAAGCTATTATCGACGAAATCAAGAAACGTCATCGGAAACGCCGCACGCGGGGCGCGCAAGCCTAAATCGACCAGCGTCCGCGCCGCCAGCGCATCGCCTATATCCATCGTATCGGCTGTGAACTGTATCGCCGACAATATCTTGATATCCATGCGGCTGTTCGGAACCTGACGCAGGTGCCGCATGAAACGGACATAGACCTCCATTTCGAACCGGGCCTCTTCCCCGTTTGACGGGGGAAGAGGCAGCACGGTCCGCTCAATGACATACCCGGTGTTGTGATGAACAGGTATGGTAAAACTCGTATCCCTGTGGTGCGTTCTCATGGCTATCCTCCCTTGCTCATGACTTTGGCCCTTTTTTGTTTTTATCGCCGTGATCTATTGCGGGCCGATGAGTCCACTTTCGTGCCTGATAATTAATGGAATCTTAAAATGCCTGATTCTGTCCAAAAAAAGGCGAATAGTTTGTGGATAAAAGTGATTCGGGGAATTCACGCGGAAAAAAGAATGTTGCAGCCGCGCCGGATTCGCGATTCAGAGGCGAATCGGAATCACGACACTCCAACCTTTTAAATCATTTCCATTTTTTAATGGCTTTGACGGCCAGCGCGTCGGCGCGCTCGTTTTCGGGGTGGCCGTCATGGCCGCGCACCCAGTGGAAGGAAACGTCATATTTTTCCAGCAGCTTATCAAGTTCCTTCCATAAATCCTGATTTTTTATGCGGGCAGGCCAGCCCTTCGCCTTCCAGCCCTTGAGCCATTCGGTGACGCCTTTCTGCACATACTGGCTGTCGGTGTAC
>JACQIJ010000213.1 GCA_016198545.1 Pseudomonadota bacterium | reverse complement strand
TCTCAGCATAGGCGCATTGCCAGAGCAGAAAATTGCTAATCCGCTGCTCGCCGCCGGTACGGATCAGAATGTCGGGATCGGGGACTTCCGCCGTCATCAGAAATCCGGGCAAATATTCTTCGGCGTTCTCGAATGATAGCGGCAACCCCTTTTCCGCGCAGAAAGAAGCCCATGAAGAGGCCGCCCTCAACATGTCGTTGCGCCCGCCGTAATTCAGGGCAATCATGACTGTGATGCCGTCATTGCCCGCTGTCAATTTTTCCGCATTCTCAATCAACTCAATGATATCGGGATCGAACTTCGTCCGATCGCCGATGACTCGCAGACGGATATTGTTGCGGTGGAGCTCCGCCGTTTCTGCGCGTAGATACATGCGCAAAAGTCGCATCAACTCCCCTATCTCTTCGGCGGGGCGGCTCCAGTTCTCGGAGGAAAAGCCAAAAAGCGTCAAGTACTCGACGCCTAATTCCACCGCCGCGCGAACGGTTCTTTTGACGGCGTCGATTCCGGATCTGTGCCCCATCGTGCGCGGCAGACCGCGCGCCTTCGCCCACCGGCCGTTGCCATCCATGATGATGGCGATATGCCTTGGAACACTGGAACGTTGGGTCGTTGGAATGCTGAAATATTTAGCAGACATGGCCGCTTCTAAACCGTCATGATGTCTTTTTCTTTATCCGCCAGCATCGTGTCGATTTTTTTAATCGTTTCGTCGGTGGCCTTCTGAACGGAATCCGAATGACGCTTGGACTCGTCTTCGGAAATAGCCTTGTCCTTCTCCATCTTTTTCAGCATGTCCATGCCGTCGCGGCGGACGTTACGCACGGAAACGCGCGCGGCTTCGGCATATTTTCCCGCAACTTTCGTCAATTCCTTCCGGCGTTCTTCATTCAGCGCCGGTATCGGCACGCGAATGAGGTTGCCTTCCGGCTGCGGGTTAAGACCCAGTCCGGCTTCGCGGATTGCCTTTTCGACGCTTTTTACGGCCGAGGAATCCCAAACCTGAACGGTCAGCATGCGCGGCTCGGGCGCGTTGACCGTTCCGACCTGATTGAGGGACATTCTCGTGCCGTACACTTCAACCTGCACGGGGTCCAGCATGCTGGTAACAGCCCGGCCCGTGCGAAGACCTGAAAATTCGCCCTTCAGTACATCCACGGCCCCGTCCATGCGTTTGCGTATTGTATTCAGATCGAATGACATGGCTTGCGTTCCCCTTCCGTGATTATTTATCGGTTACGATTGTGAACCTGCCCTTGCCCTGCAACACGCGGGCGAAGTTCCCTTCTTCCTTAACCGAAAAGACAAGAATGGGGATATGGTTTTCCCGCGCCAGCGATATCGCCGTCGCATCCATGACTTTCAGGTCTTTCGTCAGGACATCCATATAGGTCAGCCGGTCGTAGTGCTTCGCCGACGGGTCTTTCGCGGGATCAGCGGAATAAACCCCGTCGACCTTTGTTCCCTTTATCAAAGCATCGCAGTTCATCTCCGTCGCGCGCAGAGCCGCGGGCGTATCTGTCGTAAAAAACGGGTTGCCGCTGCCGCCCGCAAAAATGACGACGCGACCCTTTTCCAGATGACGCAGCGCGCGGCGGCGGATGAACGGTTCGCATACGGCCTGCATCGGAATGGCGGACTGCACCCGCGTCGGCACTTTGATTTTTTCAAGCGCCGATTGCAGCGCAAGCGCGTTCATAACCGTACCCAACATGCCAATATAATCTGCGGTTACGCGCTCCAGCCCGTTGGCCGCGCCGGAGACACCGCGGAAAATGTTGCCCGCGCCGACGACGACGCAGACCTGCGCCCCTATATCGACAGCCTCTTTAATCTCCCCGGCAATGCGGTCGAGCGTGGCCGGGTCGATGCCGTATTCCCGGTCGCCCATCAGCACCTCGCCAGACATTTTCAGAAGAACGCGTTTGTATTTCGAAGCCGCACTCGCCATAGGTTGTTCCTTTACTGCCGCTTTCATAGTGCCCTCCGGGTTGCGTCCGCCTTAACATACTGACAGCCGCGCAGCAAAGCAACGCGGCTGTTCAGAAAATCAGGCTTTCCAATTCAGCCGTTAACGACAGCCGCCACTTCGGAAGCGAAGTCTTTTTCTTCCTTTTCGATGCCTTCGCCAAGCTGGAAGCGCAGGAAACCGGCCAGTTTCACCGGCGCGCCCGCATCCTTCGCGGCATTTTCAACGACTTTAGATATCCTGTTCTCGCCGTCTATAACCGACACCTGATCCATCAGGCAGACTTCCTCATAGAATTTGCGGATACGTCCTTCAAGCATTTTTTCAATTATTTCAGGTGGTTTTCCACTTTGTCTTGCCTGATCTCTTAAGAAATTTTTCTCTTTTTCAAGCGCGGAAGCATCAACAGAGCTGCTATCCAAAAATTTCGGAAATGCAGCAGCAACATGCATGGCAATCTGCTTGCCTATCTCGTTCAACTTGTCCGTTTGACCGGAAGATTCCAGCGCAACCAAAACGCCGATCTTACCCAGACCAGGCTCCAGCGCATTATGCATATAGCCGATGACGACGCCCTGCTTTACTTCGAGCGTCGCGCAGCGGCGCAGCTTCATATTTTCGCCTATTTTCGCGATAAGCGCGGTCAGGCCGTCCTGCACCGTCTTGCCGTCCAGAGCGGCAGCAGCCAGCTTTTCGACATCATTCGCTCCCGTTTTGAGAGCAACTTCGGCAACCTTCGAAACATAGGCCCTGAATTCGTCATTCTTGCCGACGAAATCGGTTTCGGCGTTTACTTCGACCAAGGCACCTTTTGTGCCGGAAATCGCGAAAGCGACAAGACCTTCCGCAGCCGTGCGGCTTGATTTTTTCTCAGCGGTCGCAAGACCTTTTTTACGCAGCCAGTCTGACGCGGCTTCCATGTCGCCCTTGCTTTCGACCAGCGCCTTTTTGGCCTCCATCATGCCTGCGCCCGTTTTCTCGCGCAGTTCCTTGACCATGGATGCGGTTATTTCAGCCATTGTTCAACTCCTCAATTGGTTGGTTTCAGAGAAATCAGGCCGTGGCCTGCTTCTTGGGCTCTTCTTCTACGGAAGAGCTGTCAGTCCCGGATTCAGACTTTTTTTCGTCTGTTTCCTTCTTGCCTTTGCGGACGCGCGGAATTTTTACGCCTTCCGCGTTGCCTGCTTCATCCTTATCCGTTCCGCGTGCAGCCAGTTCGGCCTGCAGCCCGTCCAGAACCGCTTCAGCAGCCATATTGCAGTACAACTCAATGGCGCGCAACGCATCGTCGTTGCCCGGTATCGGGAACGTGACGCCGTTCGGGTCGCTGTTCGTATCGATCACGGCAAAAACAGGAATGCCGAGACGGTTGGCTTCCTTAATGGCAATATCCTCCTTGATTGTATCAATCACGAATATCGCGTCCGGCAGGCCGCCCAGCTCCTTGATCCCGCCGAGGGACTGTTCCAGCTTGGCGCGTTCGCGCTTGATCATCAGAAGTTCTTTCTTGCCGCGCCCCTTGCCTCCAGCTGCCAGAACTTCATCCAGTTCGCGCAGGCGCGCGATGGTCTGCGACACCGTTTTCCAGTTAGTCAGCGTACCGCCCAGCCAGCGGTAGTTCATATAGTACTGGCCGCAACGCTTGGCCGCTTCGGCAACCGCCACTTGCGCCTGACGCTTTGTGCCGACGAATAAAATGCGTCCGCCCTGCGCCGCAATATCACGCAGCGCCTTCAGCGCCGTATTCATCATGGGCATGGTCTGTTGCAAATCGATGATATGAACGCCGTTACGGACGCCGAAGACATACTGGCGCATCTTCGGGTTCCAGCGGCGGGCATGGTGGCCGAAGTGAACGCCCGCTTCCAGAAGCTGGCGCATGGTAACTTGAGGCATAGTCATAGGTGTTCTCCTTTAATCCGGTTAAACCTCTGCGGACACTACCCTTTTCAAGGACCGGAGGGCAGGACATCCGCCCCCATTTTCCGCATGTGAATTTGGCTGTTCCCAGCCAGTTGTGCGGTTATATACAGATATTCACGCTGCCTTGCAAGGTTTTTTGCCATTGCCTTGCCATGCCCGGTGCCATAAAAGTCAGCTCATGGAACAGTCTCTCCCTGTAAACGGCTTCAGCCTTGCCCGGATCATAAACAGGGTTTTCCCGTTCAAAGGCGGAGTTACCGTTCCTTTAAGCGAAGTATACGAAGCCCTCGGCCTCGACAGCGGCCGGTATGAAGCGGCAGAGGCCGGAGACAACGCCCTGCTGCTGGACTGCCTGAACATGAACGGGCTGTACCATGAGATGCTGGCCGGCCCCGTCCGTGCGGTATACGCAGACCCAGACAAAAAGATTCCCCTCTGGCTTAAAAACCCGCCACCGGACGATAGCGGGACAAGCTTCCCCCCGGATGCCCAGATGAGTACATCCCCTGCCATCCTTGTCTGCGAATACAGACTTCCCTTTGGCCACCACGCTCTTTTCTCTGTCGTGCGCGGCGACATATTGAAGTTGAAGGAATACAGACAAACCGCAGTCTTTGGCCTTTACGGAACGACAGACGGAAAGGACTTCAAATTCAGAAAGTTGCTGGTCCCGAAAATCGATAGTTACCGCTGCCTGAACGGTCTGCAGGAAGCGGAAGTCACCGACTTAATTGTCATAAAACAGGCCTTATCTTACCTAACATCTTGCAAGGAAAGAGTTTTCAACGGGGAGTCACTTTTCGCCCGCGATATCTGGAAGAAAACATTGGAAAACAAAACCTGCGCCCCGGCAGCGACCGATTTTTTATTGACGTAATTATTATTTGGTACACATAACTTCAAGTTTTTGCCAATAACGTGGATAGCTGTATCAGCATTGCCCCCAAAGGAACGAAATGCTGTGAAAGATATCATTGAACACTGCCCAAACCGGGAGTTCCGGTTTTCTTGACATTTCCGGCTGTTGCCCCTATGTTGCCCCCGTAAATCAACGGATCGCTGCGTTTTCGTAGTGTCCAAGGATGCGCCGCCCTCGACGAATGAGATCGTCCATGGCGGCCAAGGTGTTTTGCATGTTTGAATCGCTAGGCGACAAGCTAGGCAACGTATTCAAAAAACTCAGAGGCAAGGGTTCCCTGGGCGAGGCCGACGTCGACGCGGCGATGCGGGAAATCCGCGTCGCGCTGCTGGAAGCCGACGTCGCACTGGCCGTCGTCAAGGATTTCATCGAAAAGGTCAAGCAGAAGGCCATCGGCCAGGATGTCATCAAGGGCATCAACCCGGCGCAGCAGGTTGTCAAGATCGTCAACGACGCCCTTGTGGAAATGCTGGGCAGCGAGACGCAGGAACTTCAATCCGCCTCCCCGCCCTGCGCTTATTTAATGGTAGGCCTTCAGGGTTCGGGCAAAACCACCAGCACGGCGAAGATCGCCAAATTCCTGACCGACAGGCAACGCAAGAAAGTTTTGATGGCGTCGCTCGACATCCACCGCCCCGCCGCGCAGGAACAGCTGCGCCAGCTGGGCGAGCAGACCGGCATTGCCACCCTTCCCATCGTTCCGAAGGAAAACGCAGTGCAGATCGCTGGCCGCGCGATGGAAACAGGCCGCAAGGAAGGATACGACGTGGTCATCCTCGACACGGCGGGCCGTCTCTCCATCGACGAAAAGCTGATGCAGGAAGCAGCAGACGTCAAGGCCGCGACCCATCCGGTCGAAGTCCTTCTGGTCGCGGACGCGATGACCGGCCAGGACGCAGTGAACACCGCGAAAGCCTTCAACGAGAAAATCGGCATCACCGGCGTGATGCTGACCCGCGCGGACGGCGATGCCCGCGGCGGCGCGGCCTTGAGCATGCGCGCCGTGACCGGCAAGCCCGTGAAGCTGATCGGCGTCGGCGAGAAATGGGACGCGCTGGAACCCTTCCACCCCGACCGCATGGCCGGGCGCATCCTCGGCATGGGCGATGTCGTGTCCCTCGTCGAAAAGGCCATCGAGACGACAGATCACGCGGACGCCGAAGCCCTTGCGAAGAAATTCAAGAAAGGCGAATTCGATTTCAACGACCTGATGACGCAGATGAAGCAGATTGAGAAAATGGGCGGCGCGGGCAGCCTGATGAAGATGATCCCCGGCCTCGGCAAGATGACCGCGCAGATGGAACAGGCCGGCATGGACGACAAGATGATCGGCCGGCAGATCGCCATCATCCGCTCGATGACGCTCAAGGAACGTGCACAACCCAAACTCCTGAATGCCAAGCGCCGCCAGCGCATCGCCGCCGGCTCTGGCACATCGGTGCAGGACGTCAATAAAGTCGCCAAGCAGCAGGAACAGATGCAGCACGTCATGAAGCGCATGAAGAAAATAGGCATGGGCAAAATGATGGGGATGATGAAGGGGCTGATGGGCGACAAGGATATGGACACGATGATGAAATCCCTGGATGCCGACGCGCTGGCCAAGGATATGGCGGAACTCGACCCGAACGACATACTGGGCGACAACCCGTTTTTGAGAGGTGGAAAGAAATGATTGGATGATTGGATGATTAGATGATTAGAAATATTTAATCGCCCAGTCATCCACTGATTCAATCGTTAACTGATGAAAAGGAGAACTGAAAATGGCACTGGTACTGAGAATGGCGCGGGGCGGCCGGAGAAATCTGCCCTTCTACCGTATCGTTGTGGCGGACAAGCGTTATCCGCGCGATGGGCGTTACATTGAAAAAGTAGGCACGTACGATCCGCGCCTGCCCTCCAACGACGAAAAGCGCGTCGTCCTGAACAAGGAGCGCATCGAGCACTGGATCAAAATGGGAGCAAAACCGTCCGACCGCATCGCGCGCATGCTAGCCGACGCCGGCATGGGCAAAAAACCGGAATGGCGCGAATCGCCGAAAAAATCGGCGCCAAAAGCCAAAACGGTCGAGCGCATGAAGGAAAAAGAAGAAAAAGCCACGGCCGCCGCCGAAGCGGCCGCCGCAGCGGCAGCAGCGCCGCCACCGCCCGCGGAGGAACCGAGAGCGGAAGAGCCGAAGGCTGAAGAAGCCGCAACCTCCGCCGAAACTCCGGCAGCTGAAGAACCGAAGGCCGGGTAATACTTGTATGAACCAGAATCCCCGCCGCGTGTGCCTGGCCAAAATCGCTACGGCGCATGGCGTGCGGGGACTGGTCAAACTCGCCGTCTACGCCAACGATCCCGCCCACCTGGAAATTCACGGCCCGCTCTACACGTCTGAAACAGGCGTGGAAACACTGAAGGTTTCTCTTCACAAGCCCATGAATAAATACTGGCTGGCCAACATAGTGGGCGTCACCGACCGTACCGCCGCAGAGAGGTTGCGCGGTACGGAATTGTGGTTGCCCCGGGACAGGCTGCCCGAAACGAAGGAAGGCGAGCATTATTATGCCGACCTTATCGGCAAGACCGTAATCAACAGTGAGGGAAAGGATATGGGCAAAGTCGCCGCCGTCCATAATTTTGGCGCGGGCGACCTGCTGGATATTCAACCGCAAGCCGGAAAAAGTTTCTACCTGCCGTTCGCCGGAGAATATATTCTTGAAATAACCGGCACCGTCATAAGGGCCCATATACCCGAAGGCCTTGCAGAATAGGCCTCCCGCGGCATTCCTTGCGTTTTTGCCGCGAAAGCGCGAATATCCCGCTTCTGCCGCCTTGGGCGCGCCAACGGGATCACAATGAATTACAAGCTCGTTTTCTTTTCTCTCGGCCTTATCATCGCGCTTATCGGCATCTTTATGCTGATCCCCGCGCTCGCCGACTACGCGCAGGGCAGATTCCACAATGCCGCCACCTTTTCCGCCTGCGGCATCGCAGGGTTTTTCATCGGCACCCTTACAGCCATCAGCAACAATAACTTTGAAAAACGCATCGGCATCAGGGAAGGATTTCTTATGACGACGCTATGCTGGTTAACGGCAAGCTTTTTTGCGTCCCTGCCCTTTCATTTTTCCGACCTCCACCTGACATACGCGGATTCTTTTTTTGAAGCCGCATCCGGCGTAACAACGACAGGGTCAACGGTCATAACGGGACTGGAACAAAAATCGCCCGGAATTTTGCTATGGCGATCGCTGACGCAGTGGATTGGCGGCATGGGGATGATTGCGCTGAGTCTTATCTTTCTGCCATTCCTGCGCGTCGGCGGAATGCAGCTTTTTCAGACTGAGTCTTCGGACCGCTCGGAGAAAATCATGCCTCACACCGCCGACATCGTAAAAGGAATTGTTATTGTTTATGCGGCGCTGACGCTTCTTTGCGCGCTGACATACGCCGCCCTCGGCATGACCGCGTTCGAATCCGTAAACCATGCCATGACGACGCTTTCAACGGGCGGATTCGGCACGCGCGACAGTTCGCTTGGCCTGTTCAGCCCAACCCTGCAATGGTCCGCCATATTATTCATGTTTCTGGGCGGCCTGCCCTTTATCCTGTACATCAAGGCCGTTTACAAATGCGATCTTAAAATCCTGCTGGCCGACGCGCAGGTTCAGGCATTCTTTACTTTTGTGCTTGCCGTTACCATCGTCATGACCGGATGGGCTGCGCTTCATGAGCATCTGGAGTTTCATCATGCCCTGCGGCATTCGCTCTTCAATATTGTATCGGTCGTCACCACGACCGGATTCGCTACAGCCGACTACTTGCAATGGGACAGCTTCTCATCCGTTGTTTTTTTATTCCTGACATACATTGGCGCGTGCAGCGGATCGACGGCGGGAGGAATCAAGATAATGCGCTTGCAGATCGTTGCCCTGAACGGAATCTCCGTATTCAAGAAATTCGTCTACCCGAACGGCGTCTTCAGCGCCTTTTATCAGGGCAGACCGCTGACCGCGCCCGTTGTCCAGTCCGTCATGGTTTTTCTTTTCCTGTATGTATTTTGCAACGTTGTTCTGACGCTGTTGCTGGCGCTAACGGGGCTTGACTTCGAAACGTCGATCAGCGGCGCCGCCACGGCAATCGCCAATGTGGGCCCCGGCATCGGCAGCATCATCGGACCCGCGGGAAATTTCAGCACCCTGCCCGATACATCAAAAATCCTGCTGGCAGCGGGAATGATCCTCGGCAGGCTGGAACTGATGACGGTTCTTGTGCTATTCCATCCATCGTTCTGGAG
>JACQIJ010000212.1 GCA_016198545.1 Pseudomonadota bacterium | reverse complement strand
GCGACATGTGCGGCGGCTATGCCCCCCTGAAGGACGTTTACAAGACGCAAGTGTACGAACTGGCGCAGTGGCGCAACAAAAAAAGCCTTGTCATTCCGGAACGCGTCCTGACCAAGATGCCCACCGCGGAACTGAAACCAAACCAGACCGATCAGGACACGCTGCCGCCTTATGACGTTCTGGACGCTGTCCTCGACTGCCTGGTCGAACATGATATGGGCGTGGGTGAAACGGCTGCAAAAGGCTATGACCGCGCGACGGTTTTAAAGATCTGGCGCATGCTGAACGCGGCGGAATACAAGCGGCGGCAAAGCCCGCCCGGCCCCAAAATCAGCCGCCGCGCCTTTGCCCGCGAGCGCCGCTGGCCGATAACCAATGGCTATACGAAAATTATTGAAAAATAAGGGGAAAAAGGCTATTCATACCCGTGGTTATTATTTAACCGTCATCCCCGCAAGTGAAGCGGCGAAGCCGCGCAACGCAGGCGGGAATCCAGCATTATATGCAGCGGCGCATACGCGCCGCACATATCTCCCTGGATCCCCGATCGGCGTTTGCTTCGCTCACTTGTCCGGAATGACGCCGAGAGAGAACGAATGAATAAAGTAAAAGCCAGATTTGCCCCCTCCCCCACCGGATTTCTGCATGCCGGCAACGCCCGCACGGCCATCGTGACGTGGCTGTTCGCGCGCCATCACAGCGGGCGCTTCCTGCTGCGAATCGACGACACCGACCGCGAGCGCAGCAAGACCGAGTTCGAAGAAGATATCGAAAGCAGCCTGATGTGGCTGGGGCTTGCATGGGATGAAAAAGCCCGCCAGCGCGACCGCGACGGACGCTACCGCGAAGTCATCGAAAAGCTGAAAGCGGACGGGCGGCTTTATGCCTGTTACGAGACGCCGGAGGAACTTTCCCTTAAAAGAAAGACGCAGCTTTCGCGCGGACTGCCGCCGATTTACGATCGCGGCGCCCTGAAACTGTCCGGCGACCAGAAGAAAAAATATGAATCAGAAGGGCGCAGGCCGCACTGGCGCTTCAAGCTTGAACATAGGCCCATCGAATGGAACGATATCGTACGCGGCGCCATATCTTTCAACGGGACAGACCTGTCCGACCCCGTGCTGATACGGGAGGACGGAACGCCGCTGTATCACCTGTGCTCGGTCATAGACGACGTCGATTACGACATCACCCACGTGGTGCGCGGGGAAGACCATGTGTCCAACACGGCCATGCATATCCAGATGTTCGAGGCTATGGGCCGCACCCCGCCCGCCTTCGCGCACCTGCCGCTGATTTCCGACATCGAGGGGGGAAAACTTTCCAAACGGCTGGGATCCTTGAGCGTGCGCGAATTGCGCGACAATGAAAAGCTGGAGCCGATGGCGATCGTCAGCCTTCTGGCGCGCCTGGGAAGCGCAGATGCCATCGAGCCGTTCACGAGGATGCAGTCCCTCATCGATTCCTTCGACATGTCGAAATTCTCCAAGGGCGCGCCGAAATTCGACATGGAGGAACTGCTGCGCCTGAACGCCCGCATCATCCATGAAACGCCGTTCGAGGACGTGAACGTCCGCATGGCTAAAATGGGGATACCGGATCTCGATGAAAATTTCTGGCTGTCCGTGCGCCCGAACCTGTCGCGCCTGGACGACATCAGGGAATGGTGGCGCGTCGCCAACGGCCCGGTCGATCCGGTCGTCGATGATGCCGATTTCGCCGCAGCCGCCGCAAAGGTCATGCCGCCCGCCCCGTGGTCCGAAAATACGTGGAAGGAATGGACGGACGCGGTGAAAACCGCCACGGGGCGCAAGGGCAAGGATCTGTTCATGCCTCTGCGCAAGGCTCTGACCGGCATGGATCATGGGCCTGAACTGGCCGTCCTGCTGCCCCTGATCGGGCCGGAAAAAGCGCTCAGGCGCCTGAACCGCCGCGCGGCGGCGTAAAAACCCGGAAAAACCGCCTGTGAACAGCCCCGTCATAGTCCTGATCGAACCCCAGATGGGGGAAAACATCGGCGCGGCGGCGCGCGCGATGATGAATTGCGACCTTTCCGAACTGCGGCTGGTGCGCCCGCGCGACGGCTGGCCCAACCCCGCCGCCGAATCCATGTCGTCCGGCGCGCTTGAGAAAATGCCACCGGTTCAGGTTTTCGATACGACGGCGAAAGCGGTGGCCGACTGCCGCTTTGTGCTTGCGACGACGGCGCGCGCACGCGACATGACAAAGCCATCCTTCACCGCCCGCACGGCGGCGGCGGAAATTTCCATGCGGAAAAACAACGGGCGGAAAGCGGCTGTCCTGTTCGGGCCGGAACGATCCGGCCTTACGAACGACGATGTCGCGCTTTCGCACGGGACGATCGCCATCCCCCTGAACCCGGCTTTTTCATCGCTCAATCTGGGGCAGGCCGTGCTGCTGGTCGCCTATGAGATACTGCAGACAGCGTCGGAAAACCGGCTGCCACAGAAAATCGAAGACGCGGACAGTCTTCCCGTAACCCATGAGAGGCTTCTGGAGCTGTTCGAACGCCTTGAGTCCGAGCTTGAAACGCATCATTTTTTCCGCAACGAAGGCCAGAAGCCGGTCATGATCCGCAACCTGCGCAACATGCTCTCCCGCGCGGAAATGACGGACCAGGAGGCGCGCACCTTCCACGGCATCATCAGCGCCCTGACCGGGAAAAAATCATAAAATTCAGTATGTTATATATATTGACATAATTTTATATATGGTGTACGATTGGGCGAAACTAACAGGGAGGTATAGAATGTTTCTGTCTAATCTTGCCAGAGGTCTTTTCGGTAGCGATCAAACCGCCGGAGAGGCGGTCAATAAGGCCGCATTGGAATTTAACCCGCGTACCCTACAGTTTTTGTTGGCTGTGAGACCTGAATTGAAGAAAGCATTCAGGAGTGACGTTCTTACATGGATCAATACTTTTGCAGGTAGCTACGTCCATCGTCCTAACGGTATCCCTACCCTTATGGCACTGCATGACGCTGGCGTGGATGTCCGTCGCGGATTGAGACTTTCCGTTGCCTATAATGCCAGTGAATACGGCATGAACAGGGCCATACAAGAAATTACTGAAACGGGAGTTGTAGATCAGGGAACGATAGACCGTGCTATGAAATCAGCTGACGAAGCAGGCCGGACAGAAACCGTTGAGGTCTTAAAAGCAGCAAGTACGCAAAGACTGAGTGTTTAGGAACAGGGATAAAAAACATCAGCTTTTCTGAACACAGACGTAAAAAAAGGGGCCTTCTGGCCCCTTTTTCGCATTCGTCGCCGCGCAAAAATCAGCGGCTGTAAAATTCGATGACCAGATTCGGTTCCATCTGCGCCGCATACGGAACGTCTTCGAGCTTCGGCACGCGCAGGAATATCGCCTTTTTCGCCTGCGCATCGACCTGGATGTAATCGGGAACTTCGCGCTCCGGCGATTCCATCGCCTGCTGCACCATCGGGATATTCTGCGACTTTTCGCGGATCTCGATCACATCGCCTTCCTTCACGGAATAGGACGGGATGTTCACGCGCTTGCCATTCACGGTGACGTGCCCGTGGCTGACGAACTGGCGCGCCGCAAAAACGGTCGGCACGAACTTGGCGCGGTAGCAGACGGCGTCCAGGCGGCTCTCCAGAAGACCGATCAAGCTCTGGCTCGAGTCGCCGCGCAGGCGGCGGGCTTCCTGGTAGTAGCGGCGGAACTGGCGTTCGCCGATGTTGGCGTAATAGCCTTTCAGCTTCTGCTTGGCCTTCAGCTGCAGACCGTAGTCTGATTTCTTGCCGCGGTTGGCGCCGTGCTGGCCGGGACCGGTCTGGCGCTTGTTATAGGGGGATTTCGGACGGCCCCACAGGTTGCAGCCCATGCGGCGGTCGATCTTGTGCTTGGCTTTAGGACGTTTCTGTGCCATAGGTTTTTTCCTTTATTTTCAACAATTTGTCCCGATATCCACAACGGTCCTGGCCTGACGGCGCAAGGGGAGCGCGATAGCCCCGCTTTTCGGGAATGGCCGTAATATACGTACTTTCAGGGCTTTGTCAAAGTTTTTATCCCCCGCCCGAACCACAGCGCATACAGCGCCGGCACAAGAATAAGGGTTAAAACCGTCGTGCTGGCCATGCCGCCCAGCATGGGCAGGGCGATGCGGCGCATGACATCCCCGCCCGGCCCCTCGGTTAAAAATATCGGCACGAGGCCCAGAATGATGACCGATACGGTCATCAGTTTCGGCCGGACGCGCAGGACGGCCCCGTGCCTGATGTTTTCAAGGAACGATTCCCTGTCCCGCGGCGGATGTTCGCGCATCTGCTGGTCGAGATAGATGAGCATGACGATGGCCGTCTCCACCGCGATGCCCGACAGCGCGATGAAGCCGACGGCCACCGCAACCGACATGTGATAGCCCGCAAGCCACACGCTCCAGAACCCCCCGATCAACCCGAAAGGAACGGCCAGCATGATGAGCGCCGTCCGGTTCCACCGGCCAAAGTGCAGATAAAGCAAAGTCAGGATGATCAGCAGCACGCCCGGCACGGCCAGGGATAGACGCCGGCGCGCTTCCTGCATCTGCTCGAACTGGCCGGACAGTTTCAGGGTGTACCCCGCCGGAAGCGCCAGTGTTTTCAATTCTTTCCACAAATCCTCCATATAAGACCCGATGTCTCTGTCCTGTATATCGACGAACACCCAGCCGTTCAGGCGCGCATCCTCCGACTTTATCATCGACGGCCCTTCGGCGATGCGGACGGAAGCAAGATCGGCCAGCGGAACGTAGCCGCCTTCGGGCCGGGGGACGAGAATATTGCCGATGTCCTCCGGCGTTTCCCTGTGCGCCCGGTCGTAGCGAATCATGATCGGATAACGCTCCCGCCCCTCCACGGCCTCGGACAGCATCATCCCGCCCAGAACCGTACGGATGGCCTCCTGCACCGTTTCAAGCGATATGCCGTTGCGGGCGATTTTACCCCTGTCGGGAACGATCTCTATGTATTTCCCGCCTTGCACGCGATCCGCTATGGCGCTGCGCGTTCCAGGAACTTTTTTGGCAAGGCTTTCGACCCTCTGGGCGATTTTTCCGATTTCATGCAGGTCCGGCCCGGCTATCTTGATGCCGACGGGCGTGCGGATGCCTGTCGTCAGCATGTCGATGCGGATTTTTATCGGGTATCCCCACGAATTGATCATGCCGGGCAGGCGTACGGCCTTGTCCATCTCCGCTATCAGACTCTCCGGCGTCAGGCCGGGCCGCCATTCCGAACGATCCTTTAGTTCCACCCATGTTTCCAGCATCTCGAGCGGCGCGGGATCGGTCGCAGAATCGGAACGGCCCGCTTTGCCGAACGCCTGCTTCACTTCCGGTATCGTCATAAGCTGCCTGTTCGTGACCTGCAAAATCTCCCGCGCTTTCGCCGCCGACACGCCCGGCAGGGTCATGGGCATGTAAAGAATCCCCCCTTCGTACAGGGACGGCATGAATTCGGATCCCATGCGGCTGACGGGAACGGCCGTGCTGATGAGCGCAACGGCGGCAAGAACTGTCGTTGTTTTCGGAAATCTCAGGGCGGCATTCAAAAACGGCTTATACAGGGATATAAAGATGCGGTTCAGCAGATTTTTTTCCTCGCCGCGGATTTTTCCCCTGACGAACCACAGCATCAGCACGGGCACGAGCGTCACCGACAGGATGCTGGCCGCGGCCATCGCGTACGTCTTCGTGAATGCCAGCGGCGCGAACAGCCGCAGCGATTGCCCCGTCAGCGCAAATACGGGCAGGAACGACGCTGTTATGATAAGCAGCGAGAAAAACAGGCCCGGCCCGACCTCTTTCGACGCGGTGATGATGGCTTTGCGGCGGTCTTCTCCCGCGGCAATGCGCCGGTGCGCGTTTTCGACCATCACGATGGAAGCATCCACCATCGCGCCGATGGCAATGGCGATGCCGCCGAGCGACATGATGTTCGCCGTGATGCCCTGCGCCGCCATGACGATGAAGGCCGCCAGTATTCCCAGAGGCAGGGTAATGATGGCCACCAGCGCGCTGCGCGCGTGCAGGAGAAAAATGAAAGTCACCAGCGCGACGGCAAGGCTTTCCTCCAGCAATTTATGCTCCAGGTACTTCACGGAACCTTCGATCAGATGGCTGCGGTCGTAAACCGTGACGATCTCGACGCCTTCCGGCAGGCCGCGGCGGATGAACTCCATGCGCTCCTTCACCGCGTCGATGACGCGCAGTGCGTTCGCGCCGGGGCGCATGACGATGATGCCGCCGACCGCCTCGCCCTCGCCGTTCAGTTCGGTGATCCCGCGCCGGAAAGCCGGGCCTTCAACCACCCGTGCGACATCCCCGACGGTGACGGGAACGCCTTTCTCAACCTTCAGAACGGCCTTCTTTATATCCTCCACGTCGCGCACGTAACCGAACGACCGGATCAGGTATTCCGTTTCCGCCATTTCGATGCTGCGCCCGCCCGTTTCCCCGTTCGCGCCGCGAACGGCAGCGGTCAGACCTTCCAGCGAAATGCCGTAAGCGTGCAGCGCGTGCGGATTCACAAGAACCTGGTACTCTTTTACAAAACCGCCGACTGACGCCACTTCCGCCACGCCGTCCAGCGTCGCAAGCTCGAACCGCACGAACCAGTCCTGCAGGCTGCGCAGCTGTTGCAGATCATGCTTTCCGCTGCGGTCTATCAGCGCATACTGGAATATCCACCCCACCCCCGTCGCATCGGGGCCGAGTTGCGGCTGCGCGCCCTGCGGCAGCTGCGATGCGATCTGCGACAGCGCTTCCAGAACGCGGCTGCGCGCCCAGTACATGTCCGTGCCATCCTCGAAAATGATGTAGATAAAACTGTCCCCGAACATGGACAGTCCGCGCACCACCTTCGCCTGCGGCAGGGACAACATGCGGCTGGAAAGCGGAAACGTCACCTGATCCTCGATCACCTGCGGCGCCTGCCCGGCCCATTCGGTGCGGATGATGACCTGCGTGTCGGTTAAATCGGGAATGGCGTCCAGCGGCGTGTTTTTGACCGCGACGATGCCGGCGACAAGCAGCACGAGCGCGCCCAGAAGGACGAAAAACCGGTTCGCCGCCGACCAGTCGATGACGCGGGCGACGAAGGATTGCGTCGGATCGTGAATGTCACTGTCCATGATCGTGCCCCATCGCCGCCATGCCGCCGCGCAGATTGCTTTCCGCGTCGATCATGAACTGCCCCGACACCACGACGCTCCGGTTTTCCTCCAGACCCGACAGGATTTCCGTCATGCCGTGCGCCGTAATGCCTGTTTTCACCATCACAGGCCTGAACGACCCGTCCGCCAGCGATTCGATGACATGCGCGCCCGCGCCGTCATATAAAACCGCCTCCGATGGGACGGCCAGCCTCGGCGATTTTCCGGCCTCAAACGTCGCATCCGCGTACTGACCCGGCTTCAGACGGCCTTCCGGATTGGACAGGACGACGCGCACCATGACCTTGCGGCTCGTTTCGTTCGCAACGGGGAATATGATATCGACCGTGCCGTCATATTCATCGCCCGCGCCTGAAACCCTCGCGCGGACAGGCATGCCGGGGGACAGGAGGGGAATATCCTTTACATCCGCCTCGGCCATCAGCCACAGCTCGGAATAATCCTGCAGCCGCATGATGATGTCGCCCTCGTTGACGTATGACCCTTTTCGGGCGTTCAGCATGGAAACGATGCCGTCCGACGGCGCATAAAACGGGGTCTGCTCCATCATCTTGCCGCTTTTGTTCAGCGCGGCGATGGCCTGATCGTCCATGCCGGACAGGCGCAGGCGGCGTTCGGCGTTTCCGGCCCTGTTGCGCCCGCGCTTCTCAAGAAAATAATCCGTCTGGGCGGACATCAAATCCGGGCTGTAGAAGGCGTACAGCATATCGCCCTTCTTGACGACATCGCCTTCCGCGTCGGCCTTGATCTCGACGACCCATCCGGCCGTGCGCGTGGCCACGACATGTTCGCGGCGCGTGCTGGCCTCGATGCGGCCGAAAGCATGGATTTCACTGCCGAAATCATGCATGGCCGCCGGGGCCGCGCGCACCCCCAGCGCCTGCCTGTACGCCGGGTCGATGGCGATGCCGCCGCCGCTTTCACGCCCACCCTCCGGCGGCAGGCTCTTGGGGGCGGAAGAAGAAGACGGCGCGGGCACAAGCTCCATCCCGCAGATGGGGCAATGATCGCCCGCCTTGCCGTGAATGTGCGGATGCATGGGGCAGATATAAAGCCCCTCCTCCGCCGCGAAGGCCTGCGGGGCCGTAACGGTCAGAAAAGGCGTAAACAGCAACAGTGTCAGAACAAAAATAAAAACGCGCATGATGATCCTCCTTTTTTGCGGCGTCGAGTACGCAGATAAAAAGGAGATCCTATTGACGGATGCGCAGCGTGGTCAGGAAGACGGGGGGCCAGGACGCGGCGGCCGCATTGAAAAGCGGCGGCCCGCGGATAACGGCGGATGAAGATTTAAGGATGCCGTGCGGTTCTACCGGGGCATCGGCCCATGCGATATGAAACCCGGCTGACAGATCGGGCTTGCCAACCTGCGCCGCATCGTCGGCCGTAGAAAGATCGGCTTTCGCGCAATCGTTCTGCAGCATCACGCCGCCTGCGCCGGATTTTCCGCCTGCGTCATGGCATGGCATCTCATTACCATCCCCTGCTGCCGCCTGCGCCTCGTGCGCGCAGAAGGCCATGCCGCACGCCATCCCCGGCGTCAGCATCACCAGCATCATCAGCGACAGAAGAAATTTCCTCATGCCTTCCATTATACCCTATTCGTCCCGGCAAAAGGTTAAGTTTCAGGGTTGGAAAAATTTATTGTATTTCAGGTTATTATGATAAAACTTGGCACGCCGTTTCATCCGCATGATTAAAAAGCCGTAACCCCGCCCGGTCTCCAAAAACTTGAAATCTCCGGTGGACCCCTCTATATGTTATAATCATGAAAGCACAGATGAAAACGGATACGATTGAAAACAGCATCACCGTCGACCCGAGCGCCATCGAGCGGGTCAACTGGATACGGCGGCAGGAAGGCTATGACGGCAATGTGAAGCTGCGCGTGGCCATCGTGGGCGGCGGCTGTTCGGGCTTCAAATACGCGATGGGCCTGACAGACGAAATCCTGCCCGACGACATAGTGTTCGCGGAATCCGTAATCATCGACACTACCTCTCTCGACATGCTGAAGGGGAGCACCATCGCGTTCAGGGATCACCTGACCGGGGCGCAATTCGTCATCGAAAACCCCAATGTGGTGTCGGGATGCGGCTGCGGATCGTCCTTCAACGTCAAGACGGAACAATAGCCTCCCCGCATTTTCCTGTTCCTATTCCCGAAAAGTTGCCGTATAATAATAGGGCAATCTTTGGTTTTCCATGAAAAGCGATCAGGAACACACCTCTCTTTTTTGCCGGATCGGCGGGCATGCGTGCGTGCGGCGCATTGTCGATGTTTTTTACAACAAGGTTCTGGACGATTACCGCGTCAGCCGCTTTTTCGAAACCATCGACATGGAGCGCCAGCGCACCAAGCTCGTCGCCTTCCTGACCTATGCCCTCGGCGGCGGGACGAATTTTACCGGCGCCTCGATGCGCAAGGCCCACGAACGTATGGTGCGCGAGGGAGGACTGAACGACGAACACTTCGACGTCATCGTAGAAATCATCGCCGGCACGCTGAAGGAAGTCGGCATCCCCGCGCCGCTGATAAACGAAGTCAGGGCCATTCTGGAACCAACCCGCGACGACGTCCTGAACCGGTAGCCGGGGTTTGCCCCGGGCCGCGATGCTGCTATTCTTGCCTGCATGAAGGTCGCCACATGGAACGTAAACTCGATCAGGGCGCGGTTTGATCACGTCAAATCGTGGCTGGAGAAGAACGCGCCCGATGTCCTGATGATTCAGGAACTCAAAGGGCTGGATTTTCCGGAGATGGAATTTGCCGCGCTGGGTTATAAGTCCGTCTTCGCCGCGCAGAAAGCCTATAACGGCGTGGCGACGCTTTCCCGCCTGCCGCAGGAGGCAAACGAAAACAAACTGCCCGGCGATGAAAGCGACGAACAGGCGCGCTACCTTGAAACGACGATCGGCGGAATCCGCTTCATCAACATCTATCTCCCCAACGGCAACCCTGTGGATGGCGACAAGTTCGCCTATAAACTATCGTGGATGGACAGGCTGAAGGCGCGGCTGGCGGACTTGCGCGCCGAAGGCGTCCCGTTCGCCGTGGCGGGCGATTTCAACGTCATCCCCGAAGAGCGCGACTGCCACGACCCGCAGGCATGGGCGGGCGACGCGCTGTTCCGCATCGAGACGCGGCGGAAATTCCGTGCGCTGCTTCACCTGGGCCTGACGGATGCGTTCCGCGTCTTTGACGGTGCGGGCGGGCGTTACACGTACTGGGACTATCAGGGCGGCGCGTGGCCCGCGAACAGGGGCATCCGGATCGATCATTTCCTGCTTTCGCCGCCCGTCACCGACCGCCTGCTGTCCTGCGCCATCGACGCGGAACCGCGCGGGATGGACAAGGCCTCCGACCACACGCCGGTTGTCATCGAGTTACGCGACTGAGTTTCAGGAGGGATGGGCGGCAACGGCAGCAGCCGCCTTTTTAATTTCGACAAGAGCCAGTTCCGCATCTTCCCGTTCGAGCCGCCCGCAGCCGTCCGGGGATTTTTCCAGCCTTTCCTTCAAATGGTCGAGTATAAGGGGCAGGCGCTGCGCGTTGATGCCGTAAGGATCGCCCGCGCCACGGCGAAACATGGCAACGAGCCCGTACTTCTCATCCACCCTGAGAGCAAGAAACGAACCGAATGCGCCTCTGTATTCTTCCGCTTTCATGGTCTCCAGCCTAATCCTGTCTTTTAATTATGTCAATAAAATATATAATCCATTGGAAACTAACGTAAACTATAGTAGGAAATGAGGCATGAGTCAGCCCAAACCCCAAGAACCCATGACCGGAAACGCGCCCCCCGCCCCCGCAGACGCCATGAAGGACATCGTCGCCCTGTGCAAACGGCGCGGCTTCGTCTTCCCGGCTTCCGAAATTTACGGCGGCATCAATGGCTTCTGGGATTTTGGGCCGCTGGGGGTCGAACTGAAAAACAACCTGCGCGATCTGTGGTGGAAGCATATGGTCACCACGCCGCCGGTCGGCCCCGACGGCGCACCGGTGCAAATCGTCGGCATCGATTCCGCGATCATCCAGAACCCGAAAGCGTGGGTGGCCAGCGGGCACGTCGGCGGCTTCAGCGATCCGATGGTGGATTGCAGAGAGACGAAGTTCCGCTATCGGCAGGATCACCTGATTGTTCTTAAAGCAGACGCTCACAATTGGATCGCCTTCCATCAAGAAGCCAGCACGGACGATATTGACAGAAAATTGAAGAAACTTGGACTACCTGTAAGAAAAACAGAGTACGAAAGGGTGCCCCTGACGCAAGTCCCTGTATCTGAATATTCGAACATCACCGGCCCGGACGCAAAGACAAAGGGCACGCTGACGGAACCGAAACAGTTCAATCTGATGTTCGACTCGCATGCCGGACCGATAAAAGACGATGCCAATAAAGTCTATCTCCGCCCCGAAACGGCGCAGGGCATCTTCCTGAACTTCAAGAACGTTCTCGATTCCACCCGCGTGCGGGTGCCGTTCGGCATCGCTCAGATCGGCAAGGCGTTTCGTAACGAAGTCACGCCACGCAATTTCATCTTCCGCTCCCGGGAATTCGAACAGATGGAGATGGAATGGTTCTGCCATGGCGATGACGCTAAAAAATGGCGGGACTTCTGGTTTTCCGAGCGCACGAAGTTCTGGCAGTCAATCGGACTGAAAAGCGATAACCTGCGCGTCCGCGACCACGACAAGGATGAACTTTCCCACTACGCGAAAGAAGGCCTCGGCACCGCCGACATCGAATACCGCTTCCCCTTCACCGCCCCGGATTTCGGCGAGCTGGAGGGCATCGCCCACCGCTGCGACTTCGACCTGACGCAGCATCAGGAACACTCCAAACAAAAACTCGAATACATGGACCCGGACGACAACACCAAGCGCTACATCCCGCATGTGATCGAACCGGCCGCCGGCCTGACCCGCGGCGTGCTGGCGCTGATTTGCGAGGCTTATACGCCCGATCCGAACAGGCCGTCCGGCGTGTTCCTCGATTTCCATCCGTCGGTCGCGCCAAAAAAAGCGGCGATCCTTCCTTTAATGAGCAAGGGGGAGCACCCGGAAATCGCGACCAAGCTCTATATGAAAGTCCGGGAACACTACAATATCGATCTCGACGTCAAGCAGAATATCGGCAAGCGCTATGCGCGGCAGGATGAAATCGGCACGCCGTTCTGCTTCACCATCGACGACCAGACCAGCGCCGACCACACCGTCACCGTCCGTCACCGCAACACGATGAAGCAGGATCGCATCCACCTTGATTCCGTGATCGAATACATGCGGACGAACATGAACACCGCGACGGGGCGTTCATAACGCCTTTCCGCCCCGCAGGATTGTTTCCGCCGTCGGGGTATAACCGCCGTCTTCTTTATGCAACACAATACCGGGGTGAAGGGTCGCCGGGGTTTTGCGATCTTTGATAGCGCGGATGATGACGCGCTTCGCCGCCTCTCCCGCCCGCGGCCATAACGGGATAATTTCAATGGCGCCAAAGCGTTTCCCTAACCCCATGATGATTTTGTCCGTCATGTCGGCGCGGTGGATGATCGTGAACGTCCCGCCGGATTTCAAATTCCGGAAACCTGCATCCAGCCAGTCCTGCAGTGAAGCATCTTCATGCCCCAACGCCACCGCCTTCCCCTCGTGCGGCGACTGCGTATGCGCACCGGCCTCCAGATAAGGCGGATTGCAGATTACATGATCAAACCGCGCGGCCTGATTTTCCACATTATATCCACAGACATCCCCACAAATAAATCCACATCGTTCCGTATTGTTATTTAAAGATTTGTTTTGATTTGCTAATTCTATGCACAGGCTTTGAATATCAATTCCTGTAACATGACACTCCGGCACGCGGCGCAGCAGGCAGAACGACGCCCCGCCGACGCCGCAGCCCATATCCAGCGTCCGCTCTCCCGCACGCGCCGGGCAGGCGGCGGCCAGCATCACCGAATCCAGCGACGTGCGGAATCCGTCCGCCGGCTGCAAAAGCCTGACTTTCTTATCCAGAACAAATATTTCAATCGGTTCGCTCATAAATGTTTTTAACCTTGAAGCACGCGAAAGGCGCTTCAAGGTTCAATCCTTTTCTCTTGCCCCCGTTAACCATTTCGCCTACACCTTTATCATGTCTCTTGCCCAAAAAACCATCAAAACCGCAGGCAACCCGCTGGAAGAATTATCCGCCCTTCTCGCAGTCGATATGAAGGCGGCAAACGCTCTTATTCTCAAGCAGATGCACTCCGATATTCCCCTGATCCCGCAGGTCGCGGCGTGGCTGATCGCCGCCGGCGGAAAACGCATCCGGCCATTGCTGACGCTTGCCTGCGCGCGGCTGTACGGCGATATGAGCGGCCGCCCCTATGGCCTTGCGGCGGCTGTCGAATTCATCCACACCGCCACCCTGTTGCACGACGACGTGATCGATAAAAGCGAAGAACGGCGCGGCAGGGATTCCGCCAACGTCGTATTCGGCAACCAGGCCAGCGTGCTGGTCGGCGACTTCCTGTTTTCCCGCGCGTTTCAGTTGATGGTCGCGGACGGCAGCCTTGATGTCCTGCGCATCCTCTCCGACGCCTCCGCCGTAATTTCGGAAGGTGAAGTCATGCAGCTTCAAACCGCGAACAATATCGAAACCACGATGGCGCAGTATGAGAAAGTCATCAGCGCGAAAACAGCCGCCCTGTTCGCCGCCGCGTGTGAAATCGGCCCCGTGATCGCGAACGCGGATAAAAAAGCGCAGGAAGCGATGCACACCTACGGCCATAATCTCGGCATGGCATTCCAGATCGCCGACGACATTCTCGATTACGCGGCGGACGGCAAAAAACTGGGCAAGACCGTCGGCAACGACTTCCGCGAGGGCAAGATGACCGCGCCGATCATCATCGCCCTGTCGCAAGCCACGCCCGACGAAAAGCGATTCTGGAACAGGACGGCGGCGGAAAAATCGCAGACACCGGACGATCTGCCCCGTGCGCTGGATATTTTCCAGCGCACGGATGCGCTTACCCGCGGGATGGATATGGCCCATGACTACGCCCGCAGAGCCTCCTCCTGCCTTGCCGGACTTCCGCCCTCCGCGCTTAAAGCCATCCTTGCGGATCTGGCGGTTTACGCCGTTGAACGGGACCGTTAAATCAACGCTCCACGCCCGGCTCCATATGGCATGCCCACTTTTTCTCATAACGCATTCATTATGAAGCAACCTATTTAATTCCGTAAAAAACGGCAGCCGCCATAACCCTTTGTTAATCCTTCGCATGATTAAATAAGTCAGGGACTATCATATTAACTTTCCATTTAAGAAAGCCGCCATCATGACCAGGACGAAAAAGCCGGAACAGCCGGACGAGATTTCAGCCCAAATGCATCAACTCATCATCCTCGACTGCGACGAGTTGATGGAAGGCATCGCCGCAAACATAGAAAGGCTTGCGCGTACGCTTGAAGACGCGCCTAAAATCATGGCGGAAATCCGCCGGCAGGTGCACAGCCTCAAGGGCCTGGGCGCCGTATCGTACAACGCGGGCATCGCCATCGTCGCCCACAGGATGGAAGATTACTTAAGCGGGCTTTCGACTCTGGATTCAAAACAGATCGACGAAGTCTATGCCTTCATGGATTGCATCCGCATCCTGCTGGCGCGCAAGGCACCGCCGTCCGAAAGCGAATTCGCGCGCATCGTGCGCAGCCTGCCCACGCGCCGTTCCGCTACTTTTTCCGTTGAAGACGTGGAAAAATCCGTGCGGGACATTGAAGTGCTTCTTGTCATGACCAGCGGTGTTCAGGAAAAGCTGATTGAAGACGAATTGCGTTCCTGCGGCATGCGCGTCACCAATGTGGGATCCAGCTTCGAAGCCATCGAAATGGCCGTCCATACGAAGCCAGACCTCGTCGTCGGCAGTGCGCTGGGGGACCAGATCGGCGGCCTTGAACTGGCCCGCGTCTTCCGCGCCATCGACGCGACGAAAAATATCCCCTTCATTCTGGCCACAAGCTTCTCCGATAACGAAAAGATGATAAAGGAACTGCCCGCCCGCACGATGATTGCGCGCAAGGGCGAGCATTTTCCAGACGATTTTTCCCGTTGCGCCATAAAACTGGGCGTTTTCAACGCGGATTCAAATCGCGCCATGTAACGTATTGCCCCGACCGGGCATTAGTCGTCCCATCCATGATGATGGCGGCGATGCTTCTTGTGATGATGTTCCCGGTGATCGTAACGATGTTTCCAATGCCCCGGCGGCGCATAGCGATAATGGCGCGGACGTTCGTAGACATAGACTATCTCCGGCTCCCGCTCGACATGCCGGACTTCGCGGTAGCGCGGCGGCGGATCGCCGAAATCATCCTGCCCAAAAACCACTTTCCAGCTGCCGTCCCGCTGCAGGCAGACCTTGCCGTAGCCCCGTTCGCTGCGCCCACCCACCGTGATATGCTTGGTATATTCCCGGCAAAACCCGGCATCGTGCCCCGCCTGCGCCGCCTGCGGCGCGGCCAACAGCCAAACCCCCGCCATTCCGGCAAATAGAATCTTTCTCATATTCATTTTTACTGTCCTTTTCCTTGTGGTTTAAGATCTCGGTACGCCGGGATATACGGCCGGAAAAAGAAAATCCTTCGCTTCCCCCAAAAAAGTTTTTCTCCCAGTGGAAACAGGCCCGGAACCGCGCTATGATTTGCCTTTCGCAGGAAAGGAATGACGACATGAGAAAACTTCTTTTATCCGTTGCAACGGTTCTGGTCTTCGCTGCCGCGCCCGCCGCGGCGCAGGATGGTGGCAAGTCGGTTCTCGACCTGCCGGAGGGGCAGGCGCTGGTCAACCTTTCCGCGACGGAGCGCGTCACGGTGCAACAGGATCTTCTTGTCGCCACGCTCAATTACGAAGCGGAAAGCAAAAACCCGCGCGACCTGCAGAATGAAATCAACGGCCTGATGAAAAAAGCGCTCGAAAAGGCGAAGTCCTACAAGGACGTCAAGGTTTCGACGCAGCAGTACTACGTCTATGCCTATGAGCCGCCCGTACCCGTACCCGGCCACCTGCAGAACGAGAATATAAAGCGCGAAAAACTGTGGCGCGGCAGCCAGGGCCTGCATCTGGAAAGCAAATCGGCCGACGATCTGCTTGAGCTCACCGGCATCCTTCAGGACATGGGGCTGGTCATGAACGGGCTGAATTACACCATCTCGACGGAACTGCTGGAGACGACCCATGAAAGCCTGATGGAAGCAGCCCTGTCCAAACTGAAAGCGAAGGCGGAGCGTGCCGCGAAGGCGCTTGGCAAGTCGAAGGCTGACCTCATTGAGATCAACGTCGATTCCGGCGGGCAATACTACCCCCCCATGCCGATGATGAAGACGATGGCGATGGGCGCCGAAATGGCGGCGATGGATGCCCCTTCAGCCGCGCCGGGAGAATCGGATATCACGATGACCGTATCGGCCCGCGCGCTTTTGAAGCCCTGAAAAGATT
>JACQIJ010000228.1 GCA_016198545.1 Pseudomonadota bacterium | reverse complement strand
GCCATCGCCACCGCCGCCGGACTGCGCGATGAGGAGTGGCGCATCTGCTACCAGAGCCGCGTCGGCCGTCTGAAATGGATAGGCCCATCCACGGATGAGGAAATCCGCCGCGCAGGCGCGGATGGCGTCCCCGTCGTCATATACCCGCACGCCTTCGTCAGCGAGCATGTCGAGACGCTTGTGGAGATTGAAAAGGAATTCCGCGCCCTTGCGGAAGAAAGCGGCGTTCCCGGCTTTTACCGCGTCGAAACGCTGGGGATCGATCCCGTTTTCATCGGCGGCCTGTCCCGCCTTGCGAAAAGCGGGCTTACGGGCGTAAGATGCTCTTCCGGCGCGGAGCGCTGTCGCAAAGTTTGTGAAAGGTAGACGGACTATGGCCAATTTTATTTTCGAGCATTATTTCTGGGTGAAATCCTTCCACATCATCGCCGTTATGGCGTGGATGGCGGGCATGCTCTATCTGCCCCGGCTGTATGTCTACCACGCGGGCGCAGCGAAGGGGTCGGATCTGTCGGAGACGCTGAAGGTCATGGAGCGCCGCCTGCTGCGCATCATCATAAATCCGGCCATGATCGCCGCGTGGGCGTTCGGCATCATGATGGTATACGCCAACCCGGAACTTCTCGGGATGGGCTGGCTGCACGCAAAATTCGCCTGCCTCATCACCATGCAGATCGTTCACGCGCTTTTTGCCCGCTGGCGGCGTCATTTTGCGAACGACGCGAACCGGCACAGCGCAAAATTCTACCGCATCGTCAACGAGGTTCCGACGGCTCTTTTGATAGCCATCGTCATCATGGCCGTGGCGAAGCCGTTTTAGGGCCGGCCGGACGCGGATCGATTTTTTCGGACAGAAACCGCCGGACGGCGGCAAGGTATTTTTCGTGGCCGTCGACGTAAACGGCATGGCCGCTGTCCGGGATGACGGAAAGATCCGCGTTTTGCATCAGGGCGCGGGCTTCTCCCATCGTGCCGGGCGCGGCGGTGTCGTATTCCCCGCAGATGAGCAAGGCAGGCGCCGCGATTTCACGCAGCCGCGGGAAATAATCGAGATCCTTCAGTGTTCCCGCGCATGTAAACTCGCTCGGGCCCCACATCGCGTTATAGATTTCTGCGTTCCGTTTGGACCTGTGCTTTTCCATCGCGGCGGGCGGTTTGTCGAGGCGGCAGTAATGGCGTTTTGAGAAAAAGCGGTCCGCTTCCCTGTATTCCGCGCTGCCGGTCGCGCCGTTTGCTTCGCAGCGGCGTATGGTCTCCAGCATTTTCGGCGGCAGATTCTGGAGCAGCGCGTTGCAATCCGCGACCCAGCGCGGCGTCGACAAAAGCGGCGCCGACAGGATGAGGCCCGCGGTTTTTTCCGGATGCGTCAGCGCGAACTCCACGGCGACCGATCCGCCCCAGGAATGTCCCAGCAGGACAACCTTGTCAAAGGATCGCGCCTTCATGATTTGCGCAACTTCGTCGGCGAAGCGTTCGATGCGCATCAGATCGGGTGTCATTTTCGCGGGCGAAAAATGCGACCCCAGCTGATCGTAAAAAACGGCCGTCCGTTCGTCGCACAGGCTGTGCAGCGCGTCGTACATGCCGGCGTGCGATCCGCCCGGCCCGCCGTGCAGGGCGATCAGCGGCGCATGCGCCATCGCGTCTTTTTCATGCGGTTCATACAGGCGGCAGAAAATATCCCCGCCCTCCACCGCGACGGCGAAGGTTTTTTCCAGAGAATGCTTATTAATGGCCATGCGCGGTCCATTTTTCCCTGTTTCGGTCCGGAATGTCAATGAAAGCATGCGACGAATTTCCTTCGCGCTCCGGTGTTTCCGCGGCTATAAATCGGGCATGAACAAGCATATCTCCGGCTTTCCGCCCGTCGCGGACGAAAACGCCCGCATCCTGATTCTTGGCTCGATGCCGGGCGCGGCGTCCCTGAGGACGCAACAATATTACGCCCATCCGCGCAATCATTTCTGGCCGGTGATGGGGGAGATAACCGGCGCCGGCCCCGCCTTGCCTTACGCCCGGCGGCTGGAATTGCTGCGGCAAAATAACATCGCGCTGTGGGATGTGCTGCAATGCTGCGTCCGCCCGGGCAGCCTTGATTCCAGCATCACCGACGAAATGCCGAACGATTTTGCGTCGTTTTTCGCCGCGCACCGGCGGATTACGCATGTGTTTTTCAACGGGCAGAAGGCGGCGCAGTCTTTCCGGCGGCATGTTTTGAAAATCCCCCTCACCCTTTCCCTCTTCCCCGGGGGGAGAGGGTGGTCGAACAGCGCGAGACCGGGTGAGAGGGCAATGAACACCGTGGAAAACCCCCACTTCACCACCCTGCCCTCCACCAGCCCCGCGCATGCGTCATGGACGTTTGAGAGGAAGCTGGCGGCATGGCGCAGAATTTATGATGCCGTTGTTTAAGCCCGTTATTAACGAAGTGCTTTCTTGATTTTTTTCAGTTTTCGCATCTGATCGCGTTGAATTCTTTGTAAAACTCTTGTCAAGTCGGCGTCACGGTGCAAATGGCCACTGACTACATTGCCACGCGGCGCGGCTACTCTAAGCAAAAGTGTTTCAATATCCTTCAAATAACGCACCCTGTTAATTCTGAATATTGCAAAATTATCCCACTTATCCCTATGCTTGTTTTTGGTGTGGCCTAACAGCCTCCAATATAAGTTTGTTGCAAGCCCCACATAATACAGATCATCCCCATTATACAGGGCATAAACACCAGCATAATCGCGCATGATTTCTTGCAGGCCTTTTTTAAAGCTAGGGTCATCCAGCAGTTCTATCGGTAGCTTTCGAGACATACCTTTAAGCAAGGCGCCTTTATGAGATGATTTTTTCTTTTTTGG
>JACQIJ010000207.1 GCA_016198545.1 Pseudomonadota bacterium | reverse complement strand
TACCCCCGTCTTCTGGCAATTATTAACACAGGAACAGGTAAAAATCCAATGATATGGCGAAAGCAAAAAAACACGGCCCCGGAAGGGGCCGCGCGCAATTCGTTTATATCCAGAGATATATCAGGCCGCTTTTTTCTTCAGCGCGGCCTGCGCCTGCTTCGCGATAGCCTCGAAATCCTTCGGGCTGTCGACAGCGATGGCGGCCAGAACTTTCCTGTCGAGAACGATGCCTGCCAGCTTCAACCCGCGGATAAACTGGCTATAGGTCAGCCCGTTCAGGCGCGCGGCGGCATTGATGCGCTGGATCCACAGGCCGCGGAAATCACGCTTCTTGTTGCGGCGATCGCGGTATGCGTATTGCAGCCCGCGCTCCACCGCGTTCTTGCCCGCGCGGATCGTGTTTTTCTTGCGGCCGTAATAGCCTTTTGCGCCCTTGAGAACTTTTTTGTGCAGGCGGCGCTCGTGCCCGCCCCCTTTAACGCGTGCCATTACTCGCCTCCTGCCGCAGATTTCGCGGCACCTGATTTTTTGCCCTTTTTCCTGCGCTGATAGGGCAGGAAATTATCAAGAATTATCTTGCTGTCGGGCTCGCTCAGAACTTGCGTGCCGCGCGCCTTGCGCTTCATCGACTTGGGCTTGTTCATCTGCATGTGGCGCATATAGGCAGGTTTTGCCTTGACGCGTCCACTGGACGTAACGCGGAAGCGCTTTTTCGCCCCGCTCTTGCTTTTCATTTTCGGCATTTCTTTCTCCTTTATCAAAGGGTTAACCGCGGCCATCGAGGCATGCCGTTATCATCGCCAGATTGCCGGTTTCCGGCCCCGCAAGGGAGACGGACGGGGCTTTATACAGGATAGAACTGTGGAAAATCAAGCGTTTTCGAAGGACAAACGGGCCTCAGGCGGCGTCCGTCTCCCACGGGAAGTGGATCCATGTGTCCTGGCTGACCTCGGTGATATAGGTGTCAGTCGTCGCTGCGCCCTCGGGCTTTGCGTAAATGCAGCCGTAATGCGCCTCCGGCAAGATTTCGCGCACGATTTTGAACGTGTTTCCGGTATCGACCAGATCGTCGATGACCAGCCAGCCCGCGCCGTCGCCGGCCTCATCCGGGCGGCGCAGGACCTCCGCCGCGCGCTGGGTCTTGTGATCGTATGTGGAAATGCAGAAAGTGGTCACGAACTTGATATCGAGCTCTCGCGCCACAATACAGGCCGGAACCATGCCGCCGCGGGTGATGGCGACGATGCCCTTCCACGGCCCCTTGTCGGCCAGCCTCCAGGCCAGCGCCCGCGCATCGCGATGCATTTCTTCCCACGAAACCGGAAAATCCTTGTGCGCCATTCGTTCATCTCCCTTCCGCAACAGGGAACCATCTATAGCCTTTCGCAAACCGCATAGGAAGGGGATAAATCAGATAGGCTGGGCATCGGCGTCCAGCACGGCAAAGGAGTCGATCAGCCATTGCCCATCTTCCTGCCGCTGCAGCCTGAAGATGACGGTCACGGGATCGTCCCGGAAACGGTCGTGGACCTCAAGCCGCTGCACCGCTGCGTTATCGGTAACATGCCCATCGAGAAATCGGAAATCGGCATAGTTGTACAGGATACGGTTTTCTGCCCGGATTCGACCCAGAAAATCACCCGCATTCTTGTAATCCTCGTGAAAACCCGCTGTCGTCAGCGCGAAAGCCCCGGCGGCATCGCGTGCGCGGATAGCTTCCATTTGCCTGCGTATGGCTCCGCGCACGGGATCAAGCGCAGCCATCATGTCCTGTGCACCCCTTCCTGCGGCAAGCTGCGCGGCGGGTTGAGGCGGCATGGATTCACCGGCTGCGTGCGCCGGCGACGATAGCGCCGCGACTACGCCCAGAACCATGAATGCCCTGCAAAAACTCATTCTCATCAGGCCGCTATTCCCAATTGTCTGAATATGCTTATATTTCTATTCTATGATGCGGACGTTTAAGTTTTACTTAATAATCCCGGTTGTTCTGGGGTATCTATTTGCTTTTCAAGGATTTTCTGCGGCGGCGCAGGAAGCCCTGACCACCCCCGTCGACCCCCTGTCGCCGGAAAGCGCAGTCCCTATCGTGGTGGAGCTGTTTTCCTCGCAAGCCTGCGTTTTCTGTCCCCGCGCCGACCGGCTGTTCGCAGACCTGGCGCAGCAGAGAAACGTCATCGGCCTTGCCTGCCATGTCGATTATTTCGACGTCAGGCAGGGCGCGCTGTCCCGTCCTTTCTGCACGCAACGGCAAACATGGTATCAGGCCATCCTGCGCGGCGGCCCGAACTACACGCCGCAGATGGTGATGCAGGGATCCATCGATGCCGTCGGGTACAAAATGGACAAGGTCGCCGCAGGCATGAAGGAAGCTGCGCAGATGAAAACCGCGCCGCTATATATTTTTGCAACCGGCAGGGAGCATGAATACCGCGTTGCGCTGCCGGAAAACTTTGAGGTAACGGAAAAGAACGCCGTCCTGTGGTTTGCGGCCACGGACACCCCGCATGATGTCACGATCGCCGAGGGACGCAACAAGGGGCAGAAAGTCACCTATTACAACATCGTCAGCGCGATGGAAAATCTGGGCGCGTGGCCGGAAGGCCAGCAGGGAACGGCGGTCAAGGCGTTTTTGAACGTTATGCAGGAAGGGTTTGCGCTGCTGCTGCAGGATTCCAAAACCGGAAAAATCATGGCAGCGGGAAAATACAAGAAAGAGTTGCCCGCTAGTGCGCCGCCGCCCAACTAGACCCTGAACCTGCTTCCGCTTCCAGCGGCACGCCGATATCGGCCACGCCCTGCATGACGCCGCGCACGAGATCGGACGTCGCGGCAAGTTCGTTTTCCGGCACTTCCAGAAGCAGTTCGTCATGCACCTGCAGAAGGATTTTAGCGCGCAGCCCCGCTTTTTCCAGCGCGCGCGGCAGTTTGATCATCGCCTTTTTCATGATGTCGGCCGCCGTGCCCTGCAGCGGCGCATTAATCGCCTGCCGCTCCGCGCCCATACGCCAGCCTTGCGTTTTACTGTTGATGTTGGCGATGACGCATTTGCGCCCGTACAGCGTGCGCACAAATCCGTTTTTGCGCGCTTCCTCCTTCTTCGCTTCCATGTAATTCTGGATTTCGTTGAAGCGGGCAAGATAACGCCGGATGAAGTCGTTCGCGTCCGCCGGATCGCAGCCGAGCTGCTTCGCCAGCCCCCAGCCGGAAATGCCGTAGATGATGCCGAAATTGACCGCTTTCGCCTGCCGCCGCAATTCCGGCGTGACTTTGTCGAGCGGCACGCCGAACACCTGCGATGCCGTCAGCGCATGAATGTCGACATGGTCGCGGAACGCCTGTTTCAGCGCCTCCACTCCCGCCAGTTCCGCGGCGAGGCGCAATTCCACTTGCGAATAATCCACCGACAGCAGCACATGGCCCTTGTCGGCCACGAACGCCGCGCGGATTTTGCGCCCTTCCTCGGTGCGGATCGGGATGTTCTGAAGGTTCGGGTCGCTCGAGGCAAGCCGCCCGGTATTCGTACCGGTCATGTGGAATGACGTATGGACGCGCCCGGTTTTTGGATTGATCTGTTCCTGCAGCGCGTCGGTATAAGTCGATTTCAGTTTCGCCAGCTGACGGTAGTCGAGAATTTTCTGGACGATACCATACCCCTGCGCGGCAAGGTCTTCGAGGATATCGGCGGCCGTCGACCAGTCTCCGGTTTTTGTTTTCTTGCCGCCCTGAAGGCCCATCTGGTCGAACAGGACGACGCCGACCTGCTTCGGGGAAGCGACATTGAACGGCCCGCCCGCTTCCCTGTGAATTTCCGTTTCCAGTTCCGCCAGCCGCCGCGCGAATTCATACGAGAGCTTGCGCAGCGCATCCGGATCAATTTTTACGCCGGTCATTTCCATCTGCGCGATGATCGGGATCAGCGGGCGTTCGATGTCTTCATACACCGCCGACATGCGTTCGCGGGCGATGCGGGACTTCAATATATGCCACAGGCGCAGCGTGATTTCCGCGTCTTCCGCCGCATAATCCGTTGCCTTGTCGAGCGGCACTTCGGCAAAGCCGATCTGGCTTTTGCCTTTCCCCGTTACGTCTTCATATTTGATTGTCGCGTGGCCGCAATGCAATTGCGCCAGTTCGTCCATCCCGTGGCCATGTGCCGCGCCGTCCAGAACATAGGACAGCAACATCGTGTCGTCGCAAGGGGCCATATGTATGCCGTGCTGCGCGAACATCTGCCAGTCGTATTTGACGTTGTGGCCGATCTTTAAAACGCTGTCGTCTTCCAGAACGGGTTTCAGCGCGGCGATGACGTCTTTCAGGGGCAGTTGCCTCATATCGTCCCGCTCCCCGCTCAGAAAATCCTGTTGCGGACTGGCGTGGCCTACGGGGATATACGCGCCTGCGCCCAAGTCGCACGACAGTGAAATACCCACCAGATCCGCCTTCGCGGGCGTGAGGCCGGTCGTTTCCGTATCGATCGCCAGCGTGCCGGTTTCATACGCCCGCGCAATCCATTGTTTCAGAACAGCCATGTCGTCGATCAGGGTGTATTTGTTTCGGGGAGGCGGGGGAAGGTTATCGTCATGCCCGCGAAGGCGGGCATCCGGCGTTGAAAAAGCCATACCCCCGTCTGGAGCAGAAGCGACGTTTTGAGAAATATCTTCCTTATGCCCCAGCCTTGCCAGCACGGACTTGAACCCCTGTTCCCGCAGGAATGCCGCCAGTTCCGGCGTATGCGGATCGTGCGCACGCAGCGCATCGAGCGCCAGCGGCACCTGCGCCTGCGGGTCGAGCGTCACCAGCTTCTTCGATATCCGCGCCAGTTCCGCGTTCTCGATCAGCTTCTCCCGCCGTTTTTCCTGCTTGATCTCTCCTGCGCGCGCCAGAAGCGTTTCGAGATCGCCGTATTCGTTGATCAATTGCGCCGCGGTCTTCACGCCGATGCCCGGCACGCCCGGCACGTTGTCGGTGGAATCCCCGGCCAGCGCCTGCACATCCACCACCCGCTCCGGCGGTACGCCGAATTTTTCGATCACGTCCTCGCGGCCCAGATATTTTCCCTTGATCGGGTCGTACAGGCGCACATCGTCGTCCACAAGCTGCATCAGATCCTTGTCGCTGCCGACGATGGTAACCTTTTTCCCGGCTTTCTTCGC
>JACQIJ010000199.1 GCA_016198545.1 Pseudomonadota bacterium | reverse complement strand
TCTCACCGCGATAAGAACGGGAACGATTAACGCCAGACCAAGCAGCAAGCGCGAAGGATCCATTGCGTGTCTATCTCATAATGTCCATAGCAAAATTATATACAGCACCCTGAATTTTTTTGTCGTTTTGGGTTACTTCATACACTTCAATACGCGATAATTTTTGATTATCAGAAACAAAATGACTTTCGCAAAATGTCGTACCAGTTAGACTCTCAACTAATTGTACAAAAGATTTTTCGCTATTAATCAACTGTCCGAACTCTGTATAAGAAATCTCGTAGCCTGTTTTTCTCATCGATCAATCTCCCCAAACACGATGTCCATCGAACCGATGATGGAAACAGTGTCGGCCAGCATGTGCCCGCGGGACTGCATATCAAGCGCCTGCAAGTGCGCAAACCCCGGCGCGCGGATGCGGCAGCGATACGGCTTGTTCGTGCCATCCGACACAAGATAGACGCCGAACTCACCCTTCGGCGCCTCGACGGCGGCATAGGTTTCGCCAGCCGGTACGTGATAGCCTTCCGTGAACAGCTTGAAATGGTGTATCAACGCTTCCATCGAGCGTTTCATTTCCGCGCGCGCGGGAGGCGCGATTTTATGATCGTCCACCATCACCGGCCCTTCGGGCAGCTGCTCGATGCATTGCTTCATGATGCGAATGGATTGCCGCATTTCCTCCATCCGAACGAGATAGCGCGCGTAGCAATCGCCTGTGCTGCCGACGGGGATATCGAATTCCATCCTGTCGTAAACTTCATAGGGTTGCGCCTTGCGCAAATCCCACGTAACGCCCGACGCACGCAGCATCGGCCCGGAAAATCCCCAGTCCATCGCGTCATCCTTGTTGACGACGCCGATATCGACGGTGCGCTGCTTGAAGATGCGATTTTCCGTCAGAAGGTCTTCGAGATCGTCGATAACGCCGGGGATGGATTTCTCCGCCCACTCCATCATGTCCTCGGCCAGCCCCTTCGGCATATCCCACCGCACACCGCCGGGGCGGAAATAGTTCGCGTGCAGGCGCGCGCCGCAGACGCGATCGTAAAACTCCATGCCCTTTTCGCGCTCCTCGAACCCCCACAGGGCGGGCGTGATCGCGCCGACATCGAGCGCGAAGGTCGTGATATTCAAAATGTGATTGAGAATGCGGGTCAGCTCCGAAAACAGAACGCGGATATATTGCGCGCGCAGCGGAGCCTTGATGCCCAGAAGCTTTTCCACCGCCAGCGCGAAAGCGTGTTCCTGATTCATCGGCGCGACGTAATCGAGCCGGTCGAAATACGGCACGGCCTGCGTGTAGGTCTTGTATTCAATGAGCTTTTCCGTTCCCCTGTGCAGCAAGCCGATATGCGGGTCGGCGCGCTCCACCACTTCGCCGTCCAGCTCCAGCACAAGACGCAGAACGCCGTGCGCCGCCGGATGCTGCGGCCCGAAATTCATCGTGTACGGGCGGATATGCGTTTCTTTTTCAAGCGGTTCCGCGCTCATGACGCTTTCCTCTTTCCTTCCCTAAATCCATGCGGCGGCTTTGCGGCTTTTTCATCGCCGGGCAGTTGCACGTCCGTCATGCCTTCCCACGGCGACAGGAAGTCGAAACGGCGGAAATCCTGCACCAGCTTCACGGGCTCATAGACAACCCGCCTGGACTCATCGTCATAGCGCACTTCCACATAGCCGGTCAGCGGGAAGTCCTTGCGCAAAGGATGGCCCTCGAAGCCGTAATCCGTAAGAATGCGGCGCAGATCGGGATTGCCGCTGAAATAAATTCCATACATGTCCCAGACCTCGCGCTCGTACCAACCCGCCGCGCTATAAACGCCGGTTACCGACGGCACGACCGTTTCCTCGCCTGCGGAAATCTTTACGCGCACGCGCTGGTTCTGCCCCAGAGAAAGCAGGTTGTACACGACATCGAAGCGGTCGGGATGCTCAGGGTAATCGACAGCCGTGATATCGACGAGAACCTTGAAATCGCATTCACGGTCCGTTTTCAGAAACTGCAACACCTTGACAATTCCATCGCGCTGCGCCGTCAGGGTCAGTTCGCCGCGGACGATCTCGTGCGCGGTCACGGCCTCGAGACTTTCCTCGATGTGCTCAGCCAGATCCGCAAATGCTTCCTTTGACACGGCCTACCTCGCAATGCGCGTATCTTCGCGCTGAATTTTTTTCTGGAGTTGCAGCAGGCCGTACACAAGCGCCTCCGCCGTCGGCGGACAGCCCGGCACATAAATATCCACCGGCACGATGCGGTCGCATCCACGCACGACGGAATAGGAATAGTGGTAATAGCCGCCGCCATTCGCGCACGACCCCATCGATATCACCCAGCGCGGCTCCGGCATCTGATCGTACACGCGCCGCAAGGCCGGGGCCATCTTGTTGCACAGGGTTCCCGCGACGATCATTACATCCGATTGCCGCGGAGACGGGCGCGGGATGATGCCGAAGCGGTCGAGATCGTAGCGGCTCATGTAGGAATGAATCATCTCGACGGCGCAGCAGGCCAGCCCGAACGTCATCGGCCACATCGACCCCGTGCGCGCCCAGTCGAACAGCCTGTCCGCATTGGTCAGCAAAAATCCTTTTTCCTTCAGATGTTTTGAAAGCGCGGCCGGCACAACGTCCTGCTCCTCCACCGGGATGAGCGGCAGGTCGGCCTTCAATCCGGCTGGCGGGGCCTGTATGACTTTACGGTCGTGACTCATAAAAAACTGCCTGTCTGAATCAGAGTGCTATCACCGGCGGCATCCACTCTACTTTAACGCCGATCTTATCTTTGCCCTTGCCCAGGCTTTTAGGAATTCCCGAAACATCAATGGAGCCCTTTAGCGCTTCGTCGAATATCACTAAAAACTCCGGTTTTTTCCTTGTCTCATCCACTGAAATCATGATTTGGGCATCAGGAAACTGTTTCTCTATCTTTTCAAGATCCGCTGCATGGCGGTCAAAAATTTTTATCAGTTCCCCTTCCGTCCACTGCCCTGGCTTCCATCCTTTGCTCATTTAATTTTTCCTTTCCACTATTCCCACTCCAGCGCGCCCTTCTTCCATTCATAGATGAACCCGACGGTCAGTACGCCGAGGAATGCCATCATCGACCAGAACCCGAACGCGCCGATTTCCTTCAGCGCAACAGCCCACGGGAACAGGAATGCGATTTCAAGATCGAAAATGATAAAAAGAATGGATACGAGATAAAAGCGTACGTCAAATTTGCTGCGCGCGTCGTCGAACGCGTCGAACCCGCATTCATAGGCGGACAGTTTTTCCTTGTCGGGCCGCTGCTTGCCCACAATCAGAGACGCTACAATCATCAGGCAGGACAAGCCTGCCGCAATGACAAGAAAAACCAGTATCGGCAAATAATCGGCAAGAAACTGTTCAGATGCCATATTGTACTCCAGCGTATTTATGAGTATGTTCTAACATTAAAACAGTATCGGTCAAAGGGGCGAAAACCAATGACAAACCGTTTTTTCAGAGGAATCCCGACAGCATGATCAAAGCCGAGGAAGTCACAAACATGATACAAGCCGCCATCCCCGGTGCCGTCGTAACCGTAGTGGACGCCACCGGCACGGGCGACCATCTGTCAGTTACGGTTGCATCCGCAGCATTTGCGGGAATCAGCCCCCTGAACCGCCACCGGACGGTACAAAAAGCTCTTGCCGCCGCCATGACGGACGGTCACATTCATGCATTGGAAATCAAAACGGAAATACCGTCGGCATAATCCAGCCGCAAAGACAGCTTTTACTGACAAACGGGCCTTGAAGCGGGGTGAGAGGGATAGAACGTCGCGGCCCACTGACGCAGCGTCTGGCCATTCATCACGGACGCTTTCTGGATGCGCGGCGCATAATAATAGCAAAAAATATCGGGCCGCATTTTCGCCGCATCGAGCGAGATTCTATTGGCGACAACCGTGCGCATCGTGTTGAGCTGCGCTTCGGGGTTGCCCGCGCCGGTGCGCTTGTAATAGTTCAGCAGACGATCTTCATACTCGGCGAACAAATAGGAGTGCTGCGCGGAAAACTCGCGATAGGCGGCATAAAGATTTTTGCGGCCCGCTGTGGCTACGTGCTGACAATTCAGGCCTATGACCATAAGTTCGCTTTGAATCCGGATGCCCTGCTCGGCCTCAGCCTCAGCCTTCGTATAGCACGACGAAGCAGCCACCGCCGCCGATGCGCTGAATGCCAGTACCGCCAGAACCGTAAAAACGAATCGTATCATGTTATGCTACCACCGGCGTTTTTAGCGGATTCCCGCTGAAATGCGCAAGTATATTTTCAATGACCAGCCGCCCCATCGCCGTACGCGTTTCCACGGTGGCCGATCCGACATGCGGCAAAAGCACGACATTATCCATTGTAAACAGGCCTTCCGGCACATGCGGCTCGTTTTCAAAAACGTCCAGCCCCGCCCCGGCAATATCCCCGTTCCGCAAGGCGATCAGCAATGCCTGTTCATCCACCACCGAACCACGCGCAATATTGATGAGATATCCCTTCGGCCCCAGAGCGTTCAGAACACCCGCATCGACTATATGCTTCGTATCCGGGCCGCCGCAGCAGGCCAGAAACAGAAAGTCCGCGCCCGCCGCCATTTCCGCGAGGTCATCATAGTAATCGTAAGAAACATCCTTTTTCCTGTTAGGGCCGTGATAAACGATTTTTATGCCGAAGGCTTCGCAACGGGCCGCGATAGCGCGACCGATCCTGCCCAGCCCGACGATGCCCGCAACCTTGCCGCCCGGCGACGTACCAAGCGGCATCGCCCCGTTCAGCCACTTCCCGATCCGCACATAGGCATCGCCTTCCACCACTCGCCGGGCGACGGCCAGCATCAAAGCTATGGCCGCATCGGCGGTATCGCCGGTCAGGACATCCGGGGTATTCGTAACGACTATCCCGCGCTCCCTTGCCGCTTCCAGATCGATATTGTCCGTACCGACAGCAAAATTTGCGATAATCTCAAGATTGGGGAGAGCTTCAATCAAGCCGCGGCTGACATTGCGGCCCGGCGTGGCGATAACGGCAACAATATCAGCCTGATGCGCACGGATGGCCGCATCGGGATACTTTTCCTGCCATAATTTAATGACATGAAAGCCGCCTTCCAGTTCATTCAGGCCCAAAGGATAGAGGCTGCTCAGAGCGAGTATCGTTTTTGCCATGCGAATCCTTTCAAAATTCTGGCAATTGAAGGCATTATACCTTATGGTGCGGGCGTGCAAACAGCGAAGAAAAAACTGTTCATCAAAACGTGGGGCTGTCAGATGAACGAATACGACAGCTCACGCATGGCCGATGTGCTGTCGCCGCTCGGCTATGAAACCGTGGACGCGCCCGAAAGCGCGGACATGATGATCCTCAACACATGCCACATCCGTGAAAAGGCGACTGACAAGGTTTTCTCCGAACTGGGCCGGATGCGCGAACACAAAGAAGCGAAGGAAGCAAGAGGCGGAAAGATGCTGATTGCCGTCGCGGGATGCGTTGCGCAGGCGGAAGGCGACCTGATCGCTCGGCGCGCGCCGTACGTCGATATGGTTTTCGGCCCGCAGACATATCACCAGTTGCCACAGATGGTGATGAAAGCCACGGGTGAACGCGTGGTGAACGTTGACTTCCCCGCGGAATCGAAATTCGATTTTCTGCCAGGGGAAAAAGGGCGGCAGGGCGCGGCAGCCTTCCTGTCGGTGCAGGAGGGCTGCGACAAATTCTGGACCTTCTGCGTCGTTCCGTACACCCGCGGGTCGGAATATTCGCGGCCCGTCCAGAAAATCGTCGACGACGCAAAGCGCCTGCGCGATACCGGCGCGAAGGAAATCACCCTGCTGGGGCAGAACGTCAACGCCTATCACGGCGAAGGGCGGGACGGGAAAACATGGGGGCTGGGAAAACTCATCGCCGCCCTCGCCTGCATCAACGGCATTGCGCGCATACGCTATATGACATCGCACCCGCGGGACATGGACGATGAGCTGATTGAGGCGCACAAAAACATCGAAAAGCTGATGCCGTTCATGCATCTGCCTGTCCAGAGCGGTTCGGACAAAATACTGAACGATATGAACCGCGGACACACGGCAGAGAAATATCTTGCCATCATCGAAAAACTCCGCAGGGCGCGGCCTGATATCGCGCTATCCTCTGATTTCATCATTGGCTTCCCCGGAGAGACGGATGAGGATTTCGAGCGAACAGCGGATCTGGTCCGCACTGTCAAATTCGCCTCCGCCTATTCATTCAAATTCAGCGCCCGCCCCGGTACGCCCGCTGCGGCGATGAAAAACCAGATACACGAGACAATCAAGGATGAGCGCCTGCAGATATTGCAAACATTGCTGACCGAACAGCAGAAGAGTTTCAATTTCCGCTACATCGGAAAGGAAGCACCCATCCTGTTCGACCGCGCCGGCGGCCAGCCGGGACAACTGCACGGGCGCACCCCCTGGAACCAAGCCCTGCATGCCGAAGGCCCCGAACGGCTTCTGGGCAGCCTGGAAACCGTTTTGATAACGGGAGCGACATCAAATTCTCTTACGGGTCAAATAGTTACGCAGGAACGGGTTGTGAAGCGGGCCTGAATTTGGGATAATGGTTGGAGTAGGAATCAAAGAGGCTTACCATCGCTAAACACACCACCCAGGATCATTTAGTGTTCGAGGATAACAGGCTTGTGCCTGTTCTCTACGGCGAGCAGAACGCGCACCTGCATAAGATAGAGAGCGCTTTCGGCGTCAAGATCGTTAGCCGCGGCAACCAGCTTTTCATCATGGGCAAAGGGCCCGCTATCAGCAACACGCGCCAGATACTCGAAGCCCTCTGGTCAAAAATCCAGCAGGGGCAGGAAGTCGATACGCATACGGTCGACGCCGCCATACGCTTTCTGAATGAACGCGACGGCGGCGAAAACGGAAACGGCGCAAAGCTGCATGAATTTACGTCCGGCGATATTTCAATCAGCACGCGTAAAAAGAAAATCCAGCCGCGCACCCCGTTGCAGGCCGATTATATGAAAACCATGCGCGGCAGTAACCTTGTCTTCGGCGTCGGTCCCGCAGGTACGGGAAAAACGTATCTTGCCGTCGCGCAGGCAGTTGCCATGATGGAAGGTGGCGAGGTCGAACGCATTATCCTGACCCGTCCGGCTGTTGAGGCGGGAGAACGGATCGGCTTCCTTCCCGGCGAGATGAAGGAGAAAATGGATCCCTACATGCGCCCTCTTTACGACGCGCTCCACGATACGATGGCGGCGGAAAAGCTCGTCAAGAGCATCGCCAGCGAGGAGATAGAAATCGCCCCTCTGGCCTTCATGCGCGGACGCACGCTGAACAACGCCTTTATCATTCTGGACGAGGCGCAAAACGCCACCACGATGCAGATGCTGATGTTCCTGACGCGGCTGGGGGAAAGCTCGCGCATGGTGGTAACAGGCGATCCCAGCCAGACGGATCTTCCGAAACACGAAAAGTCGGGATTATCGGAAGCGCTGGAGATTCTTTCGGGCGATGAAGAAATAGGACTCGTAAAATTCACGGATAAGGATGTCGTGCGGCATCCCCTTGTCAGCAAAATCATAAAAGCATATGACGCAAAAAGAAAAAAAGATAAATAAAATTCCATCGCTGGAAATAGATGTCAACATGACCTGCCCACGGTGGAATGAACTGGATTTCGACGCGGACGCAACCGCAAGGAAAATGATACCGGCTGCGATCGCCTCGGCGAAAATTCCCGCCGCGGCATTGCGCGCCGGCGCTCTGGAGGTAAGCGTCGTTCTGGCCGATGACAACACAGTCAGAAATCTGAACCGCGCATACAGAAACAAGGACAAGCCGACCAATGTCCTGTCCTTCGCCGCGCTCGAAAGCGCCTCCCCCGGCCCGGCGGAGATCGTCCTGCCGTTGGGCGATATCGTTTTCGGCTACGAAACGATAGAAAGGGAATCAAATAAGACGCGAAAAAGATTCGCAGACCATTTTTCACACCTGCTTGTCCACGGAACACTTCATCTACTTGGTTACGACCACGAAAGCGACATGGACGCAGATATTATGGAATCGCTGGAAATTCAGGTGCTCTCGCGCTACGGTATAGACAATCCCTATGCGCAGGGAAATAACGACGCATGACAAAAGGTATGCTTAAAATGCCGGATACCGGTGACAGACAAAACAAACCTCCGCAATCAAAACCTGCGACAGTTCACAACATAAGCGAAAAGACGGCGCCGCCGCTCTCCGCCTCTAAAAAACAGGAGCGCAGCCCGCAAGACGACAATCAAGGGGTTGCGGACTGGTTTTTCAATCTTTTCGGAAAAAAGAAAAAACCGGATTCCAGTCTGCGCGACGCCCTCGAAGAATTTATCGAAGAGGTAACGGACAACGAAGAATTTCCTGCCATAGCGGCGCACGAACGCGCCCTGATAACCAATGCCATACGTCTGCGCGGCATGAAGGTCGTGGACGTCATGATACCGCGCGCGGACATAACGGCGATTGAAATAAGCACCTCCCAGGCCGATCTTCTGGCCCTGCTGAGTGAAAGACAGTACAGCCGCTTCCCGGTTTACAGGGAAACGCTGGATGACGTCGTCGGGACAATTCATATCAAAGATATTCTGGCCACCTTGGCAAAGGGCGAGGATATCAATATCGACGATCTTGTACACGAAGCCCCTATCGTCTCTCCGTCGATGCCCGTTTTCGATCTTATTCTTATGATGAAGCGCATGAAAAAACACATGGCGCTTGTTGTCGATGAATACGGCGGGATTGACGGACTGGTGACCATCGGCGACGTCATTGAGGCCATCATCGGAGAAATTGAGGACGAGCACGACAGCGCAGAAGAACCGCAAATGCTCCGGAATTCCGACGGAACCGTTCTGGCCGACGGACGGCTTGACGTTGAGGAACTGGAAGAAAAATACGGTAAAATCCTTACGGAAGAAGAACGTGAGGACATCGACACGCTCGGCGGCCTGGTTTTTGAGCTGGCAGGCCATATACCCGCGCGCGGCGAAGTATTGCGCCATCAATCAGGCATGGTTCTGGAAGTCCTCGACGCCGACCCACGCCGGGTCAATAAAATCCTGATAAGAAATCTTCCCTCAGACGGGCAATGAAAGCTTTTAGCCATTACTTCTTATGCCTGCTGGCGGGCGCCGCGATGGTTCCCGCCATGTCGCCATGGAATCTGTGGCCGTTTTTATTCATGGGATTCAGCGTTTTTTACATCCTTCTTTCAAAAGCCGGAAAAATGCGCGATGCGTTCATCGGCGGCTGGCTGTTCGGATTTGGCTACTTCGCAGCCGGCCTGTGGTGGATAGCCAACGCGCTTTTGGTTCCCGGCAACGAATTTTTATGGGTATGGCCACTGGCGATAGCGGGGCTTCCTGCCTTGCTTTCATTTTTTCCTGCGATCGCATGCCTTGCCGTCATGCGCCTCGCCGCGCTGAAACATTATTCGGGATTTTTCTTCTTCGTCGCCGCTTTCAGCCTTGCGGAATGGCTGCGCGGACATCTTTTCACGGGCTACCCTTGGAATTCATACGGATATGCGTGGGGCGGCTGGCTGCCGATGGCTCAATCCGCTGCCTTCGGAGGGCTTTATTTCCTGACTCTGCTGACTGTTTTCTGGAGCGCGCTGCCTGGGTTTCTGCTTGTCAGCGAAAACCCGAAAAAAATAAAATACGCGCTGGCGGCCTTGGCCGTTATCGCTGCCATCGCCAACTATGCATCCGGCGAATATCGCCTGCGCCAACCCTTGCCCGAACCGGCAAAAAACTTCTATATACACATCGTCCAGCCGAACATACCCCAGGCGGATAAATGGGACGGCGCAAAGGCCGGGGAGAATCTGTCCCAACACCTTTCCCTTTCCTTCCCGCATGAAAACGAGACGGCGGAAACAACGACCCTGATCGTCTGGCCGGAAACGGCCCTGTCATGGAGGGCAATGGAACATGAAAATGCCGTGACTGCCATAAAAGACGTTTTAGGCTTATACAAAGGGAAGGTTTACCTGGTTACCGGCATGCTGCGCTATGAACCCGGCCCCGGCGGCGGAGAAGAGGGAGAAAAATATTTCAACAGTATTGCCGTATTCAACCGGGATCTGAGCATGACGGCTGTCTACGACAAGTCCCACCTTGTCCCGTTCGGAGAATTCATCCCCCTGCAAAAATATGTGCCTTTCGGGCCGTTCGTGCAATTCACCGGATTCGCTACCGGCCCCGGCCCGCAAACAATATCGCTGCCGGACCTGCCGCCTTTCAGTCCGCTGGTATGTTACGAAATAATTTTCCCCGGCGCAGTAGTTGGCAAAACATCAGGCCGCCCCCATCTTATTGTCAATGTCACGAATGACGCTTGGTATGGAGACAGCCCCGGCCCGCGGCAGCATTTCATGCAAACCCGGTTCCGCGCCATAGAGGAGGGTCTGCCGATCGTAAGATCCGCAAACACCGGAATATCGGGGATGATTGATGCTTATGGGCGCGCTGTAGCCACAATTGGAATAAACAGCGAAGGCGTATTGTCATACATCATGCCTGCGCCCGCCATACGCACAACATTTTACAGCATATATGGCGATACGACTTTTCTTTTGATCATAGCTGTATTTCTTATTATATTCGCAACAAAGAAGTATCATAAATGTTGATTTATTACTACAGACGTGTAGCTTAAAAGCACAATATACTTATGGTTAGTTGAAATATTAATTTTTACATGCATATTTATTGGTACCTACTGGAACGCTGGCCATCGATAAAACAAAGAGGCACACGAAGTGACAAAGAGAAAAGTTAGAAGAAAATTTGAGAATACAAAACAGCGCGCAGCGCAGCCTCTTGATATGCATGTCGGTAAGCGCATCCGCATGCGTCGGGCTTTGTTGAATGTAAGTCAAGAGCAGCTTGCGGAAAGGCTTGGCATTACGTTTCAGCAAATTCAAAAATACGAGCGCGGCACGAATCGCGTCAGCGCCAGCCGCCTTTTCGATATCGGCGAAGCGCTCGACGTTCCGGTGGCATATTTCTATGCGGAGTTTTACGACCCGGCAAATAAGGTCTATATCAAGGGGCTGGCCGACAACGACCAGGACCCTTTCCTGCGCGACAAGGGCGACAAACTTCTTTACAACCCGGAAACAGCAGATCTTCTCAAAGCCTATTATTCAGTCAGGGACGAAAGCAAGCGCAAGGAACTGTTCAAAATATTCGAATCCATGATTAAAAGCGTCGGCTAGAAGCGCCGCCACGCCTCACTTGAATCCACCCTTGTTTGCCTGTAATCTTCGATGACGATTGCAACAGCGGATTCAGGCGGGGGCGTATGTTTATGCCGGCAAAGAAAGCATCAAGCGCATCAATCTCAACAGATCCGGACAGATCGTTACAGGATTTCGTTTTCACGAGCGAATCCGTCGCCGAAGGACATCCGGACAAAATCTGCGACCAGATATCGGATGCCATCCTCGATCATTACATGACGAAGGACGAAAACTGCCGTACAGCCATCGAATGCATGGCAACGAAAGATTATCTCGGGATATTCGGCGAAGCGCGCGGCCCCTCCTCCATCACCCGTGCAACGCTCGAGGAAATAGCGCGAAAGAAAATAAAAGATATCGGCTACGATCAGGAGGGTTTCCACTGGAAAACCATCCGCGTTGACATTCACGTCCACAGCCAGTCCGCCGATATCGCAATGGGTGTTGATGGCGGCGGCAAGAACGAGGAAGGCGCAGGCGACCAGGGCATCATGTTTGGATATGCC
>JACQIJ010000206.1 GCA_016198545.1 Pseudomonadota bacterium | reverse complement strand
GAAGGTAATAAGGCCCAGTAATTCGAAGCTTTTTCCCATCGATTCCGCCTTACCTTTCAGTATCGCAGGGAAAGGTAAAAAGAGATTGAAATTTATGGAAATAAAAAAGCCTGTTTCAGGAAAAAAATCCTGCTGTTAGCGCTTTGATAATGCTGGGGAATTCCTCAGGAACATCTTTTATCATGATAACCTTGTTTCTATCCGTTTCGCCGCGCAGAATTTCAATCTTGCTACGGGGGACTTCGAACTGGACGGCAAGCAGTCTGATCAGGGCTTCATTGGCGCGGCCCTTGTCCGGCGCGGCTGTGACGCTGACCTTCAGGCATGGCGCGCCGTTGGGCGTCTGTCCCCAGTCCCTGATGGCGTTCGCCGAGGCTTTGGGCGTCAGGCGCACATTGATCGTCAGGTTTTTGCCATCGTATTTCATGAAACGGTCCTGTATAAACGACCATAACATGCCTTCGGATAATAGCAAAAAATCGATTCTTTCTTTCTGTCTATATGATGCCGGGAATTCGGCGTTCGGAACCGTGATTATCACCTTCGTTTTCAGCGTCTATTTTGCGCGCGGCATCGTAGGCGATGAAAATCACGGCGCGGCGTTGTGGAGCTACGCGATCGCTGCGTCGGGCTTCATCGTTGCGCTGGCCAGTCCTTTTCTGGGCGCGCTGGCCGATCATTATGGCGCGCGCAAGCCCGGCCTGCTTTTATTTTCTCTGCTTTGTGTTGCGCCGACGGCGCTGCTGTATTTCGCCGCGCCGGGCATGGTGACGATTACTCTCGTGCTGTTGGTTTTTGCCAATACGGCGTTTGAAATCGCGCTCGTATATGCGAATGCGATGCTGCCGCATATCGCGCCGCCGGGCATGATAGGGCGCGTGTCGGGCTGGGCCTGGGGCGCGGGTTACTTGGGCGGCCTCGCATGCCTTGCGCTGACGCTGTTCGGCCTCGTCGGGCTGGGCGATATGAAACCGTTTATCGCGTTGCCGCAGGAACATTTCGAACATATCCGCGCGGCTGCGCCGCTGACGGCCTTGTGGTTTGCGGGGCTGACCGTGCCATTGCTGCTGTGGACGCATGATGTTGAAAAAACGGGCCTGAAAATAGGCGCGGCTGCGCGCAAAGGCTTGCGGCAGCTGTATGATACCGCGCGCGCGCTGCGCGGTTATAAAAATCTTGTGACTTTTCTGATCGCCAGCGCGCTTTATCGCGATGGGCTGAACACGCTGTTTGCCGTAGGGGGGCTCTATGCTGCGGGAACGTATGGCATGAACTTCACGGAAATCTTGGCTTTCGCAATCGGCTTGAACGTCACGGCGGGTCTGGGCGCGACCATGTTCGCGCATGCCGACGACAGATGGGGGTCGAAGCGCACGGTCATGATAGCCCTTGCCGGCCTGATTGTCTCCGGCGCGGCCATTCTTCTGACGCGCGACAAGCTCGTTTTTATCGGGCTGGCTCTCGCTCTCGGCATTTTCATGGGGCCGGCGCAGGCTGCGGGGCGCACGATGGCCGCGCGCCTGTCCCCGCCGGGTATGGTGGCGCAGACTTACGGGTTTTATGCGCTCACGGGGCGCGCCGTGTCTTTCTTCGGGCCGCTGGCGTTCGGCCTTGCGACTCACGCCTTTGACAGCCAGCGGGCGGGCATGGCAACAATAATGCTGTTCTGGCTGGCGGGCATGGCGCTGCTGGCAAAAGTGAAAGAGAAATGAAGATTCATCAGGATCCATCGCCGCAGGAACATTTTGGCGGACGCAGAAACAACGCGGCGCAGCCGACGTTTTTGATACTCCATTACACGGAAACAGAAACGGCGGATGAAGCCGCGGATCTTTTGACGGGCCGCAAGCCGCATCCAAAAGGCGAGAAAGTCAGCGCGCATTACATGGTAGATGAGGATGGCCGCATCACGCGGTTTGTGGATGAAAGCAAACGGGCGCACCATGCCGGGGTATCGTATTGGAATGGCATTGAGGACATAAACTCCCATTCCATCGGCATCGAAATCGTCAATCCCGGCCACAGATACGGCTACCGCGCCTTTCCGCCTGCGCAGATGGATGCGGTAAAGACCCTGTGCCGGGATATATTTTCACGCCACGATATCCCCGCGCATCAGGTTCTCGCGCATTCCGATGTCGCTCCGGGGCGCAAGATCGATCCCGGCGAATTGTTTCCGTGGCGCGATCTGGCGGCAGCGGGGATCGGCCTGTGGCCCGCGCCGCTGAAAGAGGATTTTGAAAAAGATACTGACGAGGTGTCCGTGCGCGCCGCCCTGACCGCTTGCGGTTACGATCCGCGCGCGGGTTTTACGGATGTTCTCACAGCTTTCCAGCGGCATTTTCATCCGGAAGCGTTCAAAACGCCGGGACTGGCCGGGCAGGTCACGTCTGAAACGGCGGCGCGCCTCTACGCTCTGTTGCGGATGAAGAGCAGCTTATAAATCCAAGGAAGTTTTCAGGTTCAGAGGCGGCTCTTCCCCGGTGAATTTTATCCGCGCGTCCGGGAATGCGCCCTGAACGGCCAGCCGTAATTCTTCCGTATCTCTGCCGAGGCCGACGTCGAAATACGCTCCTTCCTCGTCCAGCATTACGCTGATGCGGTAACCGTGGCATCCGCTGGCTTTGCTTACTTCGCTTCCTTTTCGCGCCAGTTCGCGACACAGGGCGTGCGTGCGGGGATCAACGTCTGAAATTGAGGCGTCAATCGTCGTGCCGGGGAAAAACTTTGTCAGTTCCGTCTCTATGCCGGGTGATTCATGCATCAGGCTGACGTGTATCCTGCAGGTTTCGAGAATGCTTTCGTCGATGATGCCGCGCCCGCTTTTATCCTGTTTTATTGATGCGCTGCCAGCGTGGATGGAAATGATTTCAGGGAAGGCATCGTAAACTTCTTCCCGTAAGGATTCCACCTCCTGCTGGATAGCTGTCAGGCGCTCCTGAAGCCGGAAATAGGTTCGCAGTTCTTTCTCATTCATAGGCTTTTCCTCCTTAAATCATTGTCATGCCGCCGTTTACATGTATTGTCTGTCCCGTCACATAGGCGGCTTCGTTCGACGCAAGATACAGCGCGGCGGCGGCGATTTCATCCGCCGTGCCCATGCGCTCCATCGGGATCTTGCCGTTGATCGCGCCTTTCTGGTTGTCGGTCAGAACGTCCGTCATCGCGGTGGCGATGAAGCCCGGCGCGATGCAGTTCACGGTGAT
>JACQIJ010000197.1 GCA_016198545.1 Pseudomonadota bacterium | reverse complement strand
CAATGGAAGCGTGGTCAACGATTTCTTGCTGGCGGTCCCGATGTTCCAACCTGTTAAAAATAAAAGAAAATTCAGAAAGCGCATCCTGGCGGCATGTTTCATCCTGACGCTGGGGCTGCCTGTTTTTTCTTATGCGCAATATCAGGGACAGGGAAGCGATACCGTCGGCAAAAGCATACTGGCCCCGCTTCTGACACCGGCGGTTATGCAGGGCGCTCTGGGCAAGGGCGCCATAGACGGAATCGAATTCACCGACGCCAAGGCGATCAAGGCCTTTTACGGCGGCCGGGAGAATGTTCCTTTCTGGCTGAACGGGCGCGGCGAGCGCGAACGAGTCGAATCTGTTCTTAATATTCTGGAAAACTCATGGACGCACGGCCTCAATCCGAAGGAATATCATGCCGCGCAAATCAGGGAATTGCTTGAAAGCGACTCGCTGTTCAAGCCGAAGCAGGCGCGGCTTGAGCTGCTTCTAACCGATGCTGTCATGCGCTACGGCCACGATATCACCGGCATGCGCGTGGATCCGGCTTCCATCAAGCAGCAAAGCAAATTCTGGCGCGCGCCGCTGACACCCGCGGAAATGCTGGAGAAAATTTCCGCCTCCGATGATCCTGCGGAGGATATGGAAGAGCTCGCGCCGCAGGACAAGTTCTACGAAGCGCTGCGCGAAGAGCTTGCCCGCATGATGACGGTCGAGAACGATTACGATCAGTATCTGCCGATAGATTTCGGCGGCGGCCTTTTCAATCCCGGAGGCAGGCATAGAAACGTGGCGAAGCTGCGCGGGCGCATGGGCCTCGATCATCGCGAAAGCGACGGGCCGCCGTCATTTTACGATGACCGCCTTGCGGCCGCCGTCATGAAGTTCCAGAAGCAGCACGGGCTGGACCCTGATGGCGTCATCGGTTCCAAGACGCTGGCGCTTCTGAACCGCACGAACAAGGGTCAGATAGAGCAGATTGTCGCGAACATGGAGCGTCTGCGCTGGCTGGAGCAGGAAAAGCCGGACCGCTACATTCTTATCAACCTGCCTTCGCAGATGCTGTGGGCCGTCGAGAACGGCAAGACCGTGCATGAGATGAAGGTTGTTGTCGGCATGCCGTGGCGCAAAACGCGCGATTTTACGACGATGGTGACGGGCGTGCGCCTGAACCCTACATGGACGGTTCCTTACGGCATCAAGATGGCGGACATGCTTCCGAAGCTGAAGGAAGACCCCTATGCGCTGACCGACAAGGGAATTGAGTTTTACCGCGGCTACGGCAAGGGCGCGCCGACTTTCGATCCTGGCACGGTCAACTGGAAGACCGTCTCGCGCGCAGAAATGCTGAAGATAAAAATGATGCAGACGCCGGGCGATCACAATGCTCTGGGCCGCGTGCGGATTCTGATGGACAACGAATTCGACATGTATATGCACGATACGAACCATCCCGAATTTTTTGACCTTGAAGACAGGACGAAAAGTTCCGGCTGCATCCGTCTGCACGATCCGCGCAAAATCGCCGACTTCGTGATGTCCGGCAGCAAAGGCTGGTCAAAAAATAAAATGGAGGAAATCATCGCCTCCGGCGGGACGACGGATATGAACGCAGCCAAACCGTTTCCCGTATTCATCCTGTACCAGACCATGTGGCAGGATGATAAAGGGCAGCTGGTCTACGGCCCCGATATTTATGAACGCGACGAAACGCTGATCAAGGCGCTGAAGGCCCAGAAACACTACTGGATGCCCGCCGCGGAAGACGTAAGAGAGGCATACGACGATATGAAAAGCAAATCCTCGCGGCTTGCCTCCTATAACTAGTTATTTTAAAATGAAAGCCTTGCCGGCGTGGTTCGTTGCGCCAGAAAAAGGAATTCTTCGGATATCATGACAGAAGAAACGACAATGGAATTGAAGGAAGGGCTGAACCGCCGCGAGATTCTCAAGGCGGGCTTTGCCGGCATGCTCGGCGTTTTACCCGTTCTGGCCCTTGCGCCGGCGGCGGAGGCGAAGTCCTACGGTCTGCCCGATGCGGGCACGTTCGGAATCACATTCCGCAACCAACATACGGGCGAGGGGTTTTCCGGCGTTTACCGCGTCGGCAGCAAGTATCTGCCGGAAGCGTTTGATGAAATCAATACGATTTTGCGGGATTTCCGCACGGGCGACGTGTTTCCCGTCGATCCGCGCGTGGTTGACATCATGTATATGCTTCGCCGCAAAACGGACAGGAATAACGTCGTTCTCGAAGTCCTGTCCGGCTATCGCTCTCCGCGCACGAACGACAGGTTGCGCCGGATCAGCGAAGGCGTGGCCAACCATTCCCTTCACCTTACCGGGCAGGCCGTCGATTTGCGCATGCCCGGCTATTCCACGCGCAAGCTGCGCGATGTGGCGGTGCGCCTGCGCGCAGGCGGCGTCGGTTATTACGCCGACAGCAATTTCGTCCATGTCGATACTGGCAAAGTCAGGACGTGGTAGCTATTATCCTCGCATGATTTTAATCGCTCTTGGATCCAACCTGCCCGGCAGGCATGGAAGTCCGCCGCACGAATTGCAGGCGGCGCAGAAAGCCATGATGTGCGCCGGGATAGGAATTCTGAAAGCCTCGCGCGTCCGGGAAACCGCGCCCGTTCCGGCATCGGACCAGCCCTGGTATCACAACATGGTCGTGCGGGCGGAAACGGGTCTGCCCGCCTTCGGGCTGCTGGGAGCATTGCAGGCCATCGAGCATGATTTCGGCCGCGTAAGAACGGAACGGAATGCGCCGCGTATCCTTGATCTCGACCTGATCGCCTATAACGATGAAATCATCGACAAGCCGGAACTGGTTGTCCCGCACCCGCGCGCGCATGAACGGGCATTCGTCCTGCTGCCTCTGCGGGAAATTGCGCCGGACTGGGTTCATCCGGTTTTCAAAAAACCGCTGTCGGCCATGATAGCCGCCCTGCCGGAAGGGCAGGAGATCGCGGAGCATACGGCATGAATGCCCATTTTTTCAATAAAGGCCCGTACATCATGGGTATCCTCAATGTCACGCCGGACAGTTTTTTCGACGGCGGGTTGTACGGCAAGGCGCGCGCCGCTGTTGAGCACGGCTTTCGGCTGGCGGAGGAAGGCGCGGACATCATCGATATCGGCGGGGAATCCACGCGCCCCGGCGCGCCGCCCGTATCCGCGCAGGAGGAAATCGACCGCGTGCTACCGGTCATCGAAGGGCTTAAAAATTGTGGAAAGCTGATTTCCGTAGACACGCGCAATGCGGCAACCATGATAGCCGCCCTTGCCGCCGGGGCCGGGATGATCAACGACGTCAGCGCGCTCCGCCATGATGCGGACAGCTTGAGGGCTGCGGCAGCGGCCAAAGTTCCCGTCTGCCTGATGCATATGCAGGGCGACCCGCAATCCATGCAGAAAGCGCCGCAGTATGATGATGTGGTGAAGGACGTTTTTGATTTCCTGAACCGGAGGATTGCCGCGTGCGAAGCGACGGGCATCGACAGGAGCCTTGTCGTCGCCGATCCCGGCATCGGTTTCGGCAAGACGTTCGAACACAACATGGAAATTCTGCGGAATATTGCGCAATTCAGGAAGCTGGATGTTCCCATCCTCGTCGGCGTCTCCCGCAAAAGCGTTATCGGGAGAATAACAGGGGAGGACGACCCCGCGCGCCGCGCGGCGGGTTCCGTTGCCGCCGCGCTCTGGTGTTTGCGGCAGGGCGCAAGCCTGTTCCGGGTTCATGATGTGGCGCAGACGAAACAGGCTTTCCGGGTAGCGTCGGCCCTGGAATAAGGGATTATTTTGTTAATATAAATTTTATTAT
>JACQIJ010000196.1 GCA_016198545.1 Pseudomonadota bacterium | reverse complement strand
TGGTGTCCTTCGCCCGTAAGCTTCGATGTCACTTCCACGTTGCTTGTCGCCGCTTCCAACGTCATGCCGCCCGCCGCAGCGATAGCATTTTCAAGGCTGATGCCGTCTTCCGCCACCGGCCATGCACCTTCGTCGCGCACCGCGCCGCGCACGAAAACGGAGCGTTCGCGCAGAAAGTCGATTATAACGGGATCATCTATCGCATCTTCGTCGGCCATGCCCGGCGCCGATCCCGATATTTCAGCCGCCGCCGGTTTCTCTTTTCCCCTTTTATCCAGCGCATCAATTTGCGCACGCGAGAAGAGGTGAACCACATCGCCATCCTGCAGCCGCCGGTCAAATTTTTCCTTCAGGACGAGAAGAGGCGGGAAGGCGATGAGCTTCCGGGCCATCTGGTCTTCATCCTTGCGCTCGATGATGCCGATCAGGGGATATATATCCGGCCCGAAGACTTTCTTGTCGTTCAGAAGCGCGGACAATGTCGGGGCGCGGTCGAGCGCATGAATCCCGTTGCGCCGGGAATGGCCCTGCAGTTCAACCGTGTCGCTGCGCGCCTCGCTGGACAATGCGACCATCAGAATATCTCCATCCCTGAACGCGGGCGCAAGGGCATCGGACGTCTCTTCTATTTTTTCGCGCCCGTCGCTCGTCAGATTCATTCTGATAAAACGGTTCTGGCCCGGAGTCAGTATTCCTCCGGCCATATCGAGCATATCCTGCAATGCCAGTTGCTGGCTTTTTTCATGCGGCCTGTCGGAAAAACCCTTCAGAACGGGCAGGATTTCATATATCCCGGGCCGTTTCACCCCGCCTGCCACGGCTACGGTCGGCCCTGTCGGCGGTACGACGATGCGGTCGCCGTCGCGCAGGGAAATATCCATGATGGCGCTGCCGTGTATCAAAAGCGCATACAGGTCGACGATTGTCGTGCGTCCGTCGCGGATCAGCTTTATCTGGCGCAGGCTTCCCGTTTTCTGTACGCCGCCAGCTTCCATCAGGGCGTCCAGCACGGTATGAAAAACAGTCAGGGTTTGCCGTCCCGGCCTGTTGACATGTCCGACGATAAGGACATTGGCCTGCCGGACGGATTCCAGAGATACGAAAATTTCCGTGTTGTGCAGTTTTCCGGCCTGCGCTGCCAGTTCCGCGCGCAGGTCGCCAATGGTTCTTCCGGCTGCCGTGACCGGATACATTTCGTCAACGATAAGGCGGCCCTCGCTGTCGATCGCGTATGTTTTGCTGTCCTGGCGCTGGCCGCGGAAAGTGATTGTCAGCGTATCCCCCATGTTGAGGAGGAAGCTGTCCTGTGCTGCGCCGGCCAGCAGCGGAAACTTTTCCTGATTTTCTCCGGCTTTTTTCTGTTCATCCGATTTTGTCCCAAACAGGTCGTATCCGAATTGCCGCAATTCATCGACGATGCGGCGCGAATAGATTTCCTCCAGCGGCGAGAGTTTTTCCGGGTCGTCTTCGTATATCTGCTTTATCAGCTCAAGCGTATCTTCCGGCGTGATAACGGGGATATTGGGCGCTCGCGCCCCTGCTGCCCGTTTCTCCATCGTTCTGATGCGGACGGCTTGTTTTCCCGGAACCGGAGGACGCTTTTCCGTCAATTCCTCGTCCAGCGTCATCCAGGGGGCAAGGGGGCGTGTCCACAGGTTGCTGTCGGCCAGGGCAAACCGGGCCCATCCCGTGCCGATGGCAAAAGCAAAAAAAGCCGTTATTGCTATGCTGCGAAAGCGAAAAACCATAATTTTGGACTTTTGCCAGGCTGGACAAAATACTCTTTCAGTATAAGGGTTGGAAAAGGGACGCGGAAGGCTTTAGTCGCCCGAAGAGCGGAAAATCAAAAAAATATTAGAAAAAAGTAAAAAAGATATTTGACAGGCGATTTTAATCCGTATATACAAGGCGACCTCGGGTGAAAAAATCCTGCTATTTACCCTGATATTCGCACTATTTTCAGGCGGATAGATGTTGACGGCGGCTCTGCGTTCTTCTATATGTATGGCCA
>JACQIJ010000195.1 GCA_016198545.1 Pseudomonadota bacterium | reverse complement strand
TTATAAATCTGCCCCATCCATGCGGCGTCGCGGCGGGCGAGATAGTCGTTGACCGTCACAACGTGGACTCCCTTGCCGGACAGCGAGTTCAGGTAAACGGGCAGGGTGGCTACAAGCGTTTTGCCTTCACCCGTTTTCATTTCAGCGATTTTGCCCTGGTGCAGGACCGCGCCGCCGACCAATTGCACGTCGAAATGCCGCTGGCCCAGCGTGCGCTTGGCGGCTTCGCGTACGACGGCGAAGGCTTCATGCATCAATTCATCGAGGGTTTCCCCGTCCTTCAGCCGTTGGCGGAACAGGTTCGTCTGTTCCCGCAGCTCCGAATCGCTCATTTTTTCATATTTAGACTCAAGAGCATTTATAGGCTCCACATGCCTGTAGACGCCTTTAAGAGCACGCTCATTGCTTGAGCCGAAGATTTTTGTGGCGAGGGCCAGCAACATCGGAATCCCCAGTTAATTCAGTCCATTTGATATAGGCCCGCGCCTCGCCGCCGTCAATCCGTTACTGAAGGGAGGCTGGAAAAAAACAGGGTCGGGCCTATACATCCGGCTTGCGGACATATATAACTTGTTACCGGTAGCGCAACCATTTTTAGGAGATTTGATTGATGACCGAGATAGCAAAAGGAAAGAGCGTTCTGTCTGGAAAAACGCCGCTGATTGCCGGGGCCGCTGCACTGCTGCTGATCGTGTCGGCAGGCATGTTCGTGATGTCCGGCAACGGTGAAGCTGAAACCGGCAAGGATACGCCGAAGCAGGAGGCTTCAGCCGAAGAACAGCCGATGCTCAAGCTGGGCAATCCGGTTGTGGCTCTCGTCGACGGAGAGGAAATCAAGCGTAGCGACGTATTCACCTTCATAGGCGGGCTGCCGGAACAGGTGCGTCAGATGCCGATACAAAATCTGTTCCCGCTGGCTCTGGAACAGGTCATAAATAACCGGGTCATCAGCGAAAAGGCCAAAGGTTCGAAGCTGGAATCCGATCCTGAAGTCGAGAAGATGTTTATGCAGGCAAAGGGCCAGATCGTCCGCAACGTGTTTGTGGAGCGTCAGGTAACGGCGGAAGTCAGCCAGAAAAAACTTCTGAAGGCATATGAGGATCTTCTGACGCAGCTTGAAGATGTGCAGGAAACTCATGCCCGCCATATTCTCGTCGATTCTGAAGAAAAGGCGAAGGAGGTTGTAGGCAAACTCGATGGCGGCGCAAAGTTCGAAGATTTGGTCAATGAATACTCCAGCGGGCCTTCAAAAGAAAATGGCGGGGATCTCGGCTATTTCGCGAAGAACGAAATGGTTCCCGAGTTCGGGGAGGCGGCGTTCGCGCTGGACGTTGGCAAATACACGAAAGACCCCGTAAAGACGCAATTCGGCTGGCACATTATAAAAGTCGAAGACCGCCGCAAGAGGCCCGAGCCGAAATTCGAGGAAGTAAAGCCGCAACTGGAGCAGCAGCTGCGTCAGCAGATACTGGCGGATCTTCTTCAGAAATGGCAGAAAGACGCCAAGATTAAAAAATTCGATATGAATGGCGAGCCGGTCAAGAGCAACTGATCCGGATTGCGCTTAACAGGTAAAAGCCGCCTCCGGGCGGCTTTTTATCTTAAGGGAATGAGAAGGCATGGTCAGATTCGCTCCCAAAAAAACAGGTTGCGCCGAGGCGCTGGAATCCGCGCCGCCTGCTACTCCTGCGCTGAAGGTTGTTCATGTCGTTGCGGCAGCTCTGATCGATTCGGACGGACGCGTTTTGCTGGCGCAGAGGCCTGAAGGGAAAAAGATGGCCGGATTGTGGGAATTTCCCGGCGGCAAGGTTGATGCGGGGGAGATCCCCGAATATGCTCTGATGCGCGAATTGCGGGAGGAGCTGGGTATTGAAACACGGCCCTGTTGCTTTGCTCCGGCAGGATTTGCTTCTCATTCATATGAAGAATTTCACCTGTTGATGCCGCTGTTTTCCTGCCGCATATGGCAGGGCGCCCCGCAGCCGCGGGAAGGGCAGGCGCTGAAATGGGTTTTTCCGGAGGACATGTACGGTTACCCCATGCCGCCCGCGGATATTCCCCTTGTGGCGCAGCTGCTTGAGCTGCTGTAAACTATAGCCGCATGTACAGTTCCGTTTATGAGTTCAGGCAGTTTTACGCAAGCCGCCCCGGGCGGCTGATGCGCCGCATTCTGTCCGGTCACATCCAGCAGATCTGGCCGGATCTGAAAGGGCTGACTGTATTGGGCGGGGGATATGCGGTTCCCTATCTCAAGCCCATGCTGGGAAAGGCCGAAAAGGTCTTTTCCTTCATGCCGCCCCGCTTCGGGGTTCATCACTGGCCCGAACATGAAAAAAATCTGGTTTGTCTTGCATCCGATACCGCGCTTCCGTTTGAAACGGAAGCGGCGGACAGGATAATCGTCGTGCATGGCATGGAGCATGCGGAAGATCCTCAGGCGTTGTTGCAGGAATGCTGGCGGGTTCTGAAAAGCAATGGACGGCTTTTGCTGGTCGTGCCCAGCCGCATGGGGCTGTGGTCACGGGCGGACTGGACCCCCTTTGGCCACGGCACGCCCTATACGGCCACGCAGATAGCCCATCGGCTGCACGAGTCTCTTTTTGCCGTGGAAAGGATGGAAAAGGCATTGTTCATGCCGCCGTTCCGCTCTTTTCTCGTTCTGCGTACGGCATACACGATGGAGAATTTCGGACGGTATATTTTCCCCGGTTTGGCCGGCATTCACCTTGTGGAAGCGGGCAAGCAGGTTTATGCCGGCATTCCGCAGCGGCAGACAGCCAAGGCGGGTGCGCGGCGTTATACGGTTGGCCAGACTGCGCCGACAGGGTAAGATGACCTCCTATGTCTGATGATTCAAAAGTTACCGAAATCAGGGGCCAGATAGATACGCTGGATAACAGGATTCATGACCTGTTGATGAAGCGTGCTGAGATGGTCCTGAAAATCGGAGAGGAAAAGCGGCGCAGCGGGGTGCAGGTCATCCAGCCAGACCGGGAAATCGTCATGATAAGACGGCTTCTGGACAGGCATAGGGGGCCGCTGCCGAAAGAGGCGGTTGTCCGTATCTGGCGGGAGTTGGTGGGAGCCGTGTCGCTGCTGCAGACGGGTCTTAGGGTGGCTGTGACTGTGCCCGAAAACCGGAACAGCCTTTTGTACTGGGACATGGCCAAGGATTACTTCAGCAGCGTGTTGCCGATGCAGCGCGTCAATAACGCGATGGGGGTTCTTGCAATGGTGCGCGAGGGCGAATCGACATTCGGCGTTCTGCCCTGGCCAGCGGATCAGGAAGAAAAATCATGGTGGCGTTATTTGCTGAATGATGACAGCGCAAAACCCATGCGCATCATGGCGCGCCTTCCCTTGGGCAACCGGAAGGGAACGGATGAAAATCCGGAGCACCGCGCGCTTGTCGTGGCGCGCCTGGAATTCTGCGAGTCGGGAGAAGATCGCAGTTTTATCGCGCTTGAGGCCGTTCAAGATATCAGTCGGGCGCGGCTGGCGGATAAGGCGCGGGAGATCGGGCATGAGCCTTTAGGTCTCTTCAGCGCGCCCGGGCGCGACAGGAACACGCTGCATCTGGTCGAGGTCGAGGGATATATAGGGCCGGGCGACAGGAAGCTCGCGGATCTTCTGCAGGCGCTCGATTGTCCTGATTCGAGAATAAGTGCAGTCGGCGGATACCCCGTTCCGCCGGTATACAACGATAAGGTAGGAAAAGCCCGGTCGTGATTCCGTCTGCGGAGGAGCGTTTTAAGGCGTCGCCGCTTCAGGTTCCTTTTCGTCTTTTTCTTTGCTTTTCTTCTTTTTCTTGTCGGCGTAGACGTAGACGGGCAGTTTGCCGTCATTGATGGTTTCCGCGCTGACAACGACTTCTTCCACATTTTCCATGTCGGGAAGTTCGTACATGGTATCCAGAAGCATGTTTTCCACGATTGAACGCAGGCCGCGCGCGCCAGTTTTTCGATTGATGGCCTTTTTAGCGATGGCATTCAGCGCATCCGGTTTGAAGGTCAGCTTCGTGTTCTCCATTTCAAACAGGCGTTGATATTGTTTGCACAAGGCATTTTTCGGCTCGGTCAGGATCTGTATCAGCGCGTCTTCGTCGAGATCGTCCAGCGTCGCGACCACCGGCAGACGGCCGATGAATTCGGGGATAAGGCCGAATTTCAAAAGGTCTTCCGTCTCCAGATCCTTAAGGACGTCGCCGGCGCGGCGTTCATCGACATCGCGCACATCGGCGCCGAAGCCCATAGCGGTGCCCTTGCCGCGCGTAGCGATAATTTTTTCTATGCCGGCGAATGCGCCACCGCAGATGAAGAGGATGTTCGATGTATCAACCTGCAGGAATTCCTGCTGCGGGTGTTTGCGTCCGCCCTGCGGCGGAACGGAGGCGATCGTGCCTTCCATCATTTTCAGCAATGCCTGCTGCACGCCTTCGCCGGAGACGTCGCGCGTGATGGAGGGATTGTCCGACTTGCGCGAGATTTTGTCTATCTCGTCGATGTAAACGATTCCCTTCTGCGTGCGTTCGACGTTGTAGTCGGAAGACTGCAGAAGCTTTAGAATGATATTCTCCACGTCCTCGCCGACATAACCCGCCTCGGTCAACGTCGTTGCGTCCGCCATCGTGAAGGGGACGTCGAGGATGCGGGCCAGGGTCTGCGCAAGCAACGTTTTGCCGCAGCCCGTCGGGCCGACCAGCAGAATATTGGATTTTGACAGTTCCACTTCGCTGCCGCCGCGTTCGCCCTGTTCGACACGCTTGTAATGATTGTGAACGGCGACCGAGAGGATGCGCTTGGCGCGCTCCTGCCCGATGACGTAATCGTCCAGAACGGCCTTGATCTCGCTGGGCGCCGGAACGCCTTCGCCGCCGCGGACGATGGAGGATTTGTCTTCCTCCCGGATAATATCCATGCACAGCTCGACGCATTCATTGCATATGAATACGTTAGGCCCCGCGATGAGCTTGCGCACCTCATGCTGGCTCTTTCCACAGAAGGAGCAGTAAAGGGTGTTTTTGTTATCGCCGCCGCCTGATGCTGATTTACTCATTATGTCTGTGTCCTCTTGCCGCCAGCCGTTTGAATCAC
>JACQIJ010000194.1 GCA_016198545.1 Pseudomonadota bacterium | reverse complement strand
GTCATCCTGCTGACTGACGCTATGGAAGGAAGCGCTTCCCCGCGGAAACCAAGGTGCGCGATATTCAGCAGATCGTCACCCGGCAGCTTGGAGGTCGCATGGCGGTCAAGCGCGGCAACCAGTTCGTCACGGCTCATGCCATACCCGTCATCACTGACTCTGATGAGGCTTTTCCCGCCTTCGTTTATCTCGATGTTTATCCGCCTTGCTTCGGCGTCCAGCGCATTTTCAGCCAGTTCCTTGATGGCGGCTGCAGGCCTTTCAATGACTTCTCCGGCCGCAATCTGGTTGACCAGCGTTTCAGGTAAATGACGGATTCGCATAAGGCAAGGTTAGCGGGAAGGATCGGGAAAGTCACTATTCTCTGTATTTTTCATCCATAATCGCCCCCTGCATCATGGCATCCGTCAGGTCGGCATTATCAAGGGTTGCGCCCGTCAGATCTGCACGCCGCAAGTCACAATCGATCAGGACGGCATAGGATAAATCGACCCCCATCATGATGGCGTCCCGCAGATCAGCTCCATGGATTATCGCATAACGCAGATTCGCTCCCGACAGGTTCACGCGCTGAAGCCATGTGCTCCCGTCCGGATTTGTGAATTGCAAGGGGCCCAGGTTGGCATGGGATAAATCGGTCCGTGAAAGCAGGGCATTCTTTAAGGATGCACCTCGCAGATCGGCCTTGTCCAGTTTGCAATCCCTGAAATCGCTGCGGTCAAGAAGGGCGCTCTGCATTCCCACGTCCGAAAGTTTCAGGTTCATAAAGTTTGCGTTCACCGCTTTAACGGCCGTAAGGGCATATTGCTTGAGGTCGGAAACAGGGCGCAGATCAAAACCGCTTAGATCCAGCCGCTTTCCGCTACGTCCCGCTGATACAACCCAGGCCGTGTGATCGGTCAGGAGTTCGGATAGAGGTTTGCCAAGATCTTCAATTTTACTTCCCGTTTTTTCTCTTGATATGACTTCCTTGATATTCGAACCGCCGGTTTCCGCATGGTCAATGATGGTATTCGTCAGGATCGATGCGAAAAGATTGGTATCCGAAAGATTGGCGCCGGTAAAATCCGCATTGGACAGGTTGGCGCCTTCAAAATTGGCGCCTTCGAGGTTGGCGTTTTGAACAACGACGCCTGTCAAATCGGCATCTGAAAAGTCAGCAGACATGGCGCGTGCTTTCGACATATCTGTTTCCGTCATCTTGGCGCCGCTGAAAACGGTTCTGTAATGCGGGTCGTCCGGTATATCGCGGCGCGGTACATTTTGCAGGATTCCGTTCTTTCCTTTTTCCATGACTTTGCCGGAACGAAGGTCGGCCTCTTTCAGATCCGCGCCTGTCAGGTTGGCGCCTGCTACGAAGGCTCCGCGGAAGTCGGCGCGCGCAAAGTTCCCGTGCTCCAGGTTTGCGCCGCGTAGATCGCAGGCAAAGAAAGAAGTGCCGCGGAATGTGCCCAGCGCCAGATTGGCATCGGCAAGGACGGAACCTGTGAAATCGGCCTGGGAAAGATCCGCGCCTTTGAAGTTGAGACCCGTCAGATCCTTGAACTTGACAACGGCTCTTGCGCCCCCGCGGATGCCTTTGAGAAAGACCCCATGATTTTTTATTATGTCATCCAGTTGACGCTGGCTGATTTTTTCAAGCGTGGCGACCGTTGGGCTGACCGGTTTCATTATAACATCCTGTTATCACAACATCTTTTCAAGATGCAGGCCGAAGGGACGCAATTTTTCTCAAGTCTAACACACTTAATCCTACGCCCAATCGTCTAAAAATTAGTGAATATATGTTTCACGTAATATCAAAGCGTTGCAGAATTCCTCTTGTCGATGAATCCAGCGCGCCTTTGCCGTTCAGGATGTCCGAGGTCAGGATTTTTCCGAGTTCGACGCCCCATTGATCGAAACTGTTTATGCTCCAGATAATGCCCTGTACAAATATTTTATGTTCATAGAGGGCCAGCAGCATGCCCAGATGACGGGCGTCCAGCCTTTCCATGATGAGGGTATTCGAAGGGCGGTTCCCGGAAAAGGATCTATGGGGATTGCCGACCGACGATTTTTCGTCGCGGCCTTCCATCAGAGCCTGCCCCTGCGCCGCCATATTGGCCAGAAGCATTTTGTGCTGCCCGGTATGGGGGCTCATCGGTTCTTTTACGCCGATAAAGTCGCATGGAATAATATCCGTCCCCTGGTGAATCAGCTGGAAAAATGAATGCTGGCAGTCTGTTCCCGCTGTTCCGAAGATGGCTGGTCCGGTTTCATAGAAAATCGTATTTCCGTTCCTGCTCGCGCTTTTGCCGTTCGATTCCATATCGACCTGCTGCAGCCACGCGGGAAACAGGCTCAGGTTCTGCGCGTAAGGCAGAACGGCATAGCATTGCGCTTTCCAGAAATTTCTGTACCAGATACCCAGAAGCGCCAGTATGACCGGCATATTCCGGTTCAGAGGGGCGGCGCGGAAATGCGTATCCATTTCGTACGCTCCCCGCAAAAGATCCCTGAAGGCGTCAAAGCCATGCTCAAGGCATATTGAGAGGCCGATTGCGGACCAAAGACTGTACCGTCCGCCGACCCAGTCGCGGAAAGGGAACAGATTATCTGCGGGGATTCCAAAAGAAACCGCTGCATCCGCATTGACGGAGAGTGCCGTGAAATGCCTGGCTACGGCCTTATCCTCCTTGAGCGACGACAACAGCCACTGCCGGGCGGTCTGCGCGTTCGCCATCGTTTCCTGCGTCGTGAAGGTTTTGGATGCCACGATGAACAGCGTCGTTTCCGGGGAAAGCCCTCTCAGGGTTTGCTGTATGTCCGTGCCGTCGACATTGGAAACAAAATGAACGGCGGGTTCGGATATGGCTTCGTTTCTCAGGGCGCGGCATACCATACGCGGGCCCAGATCCGATCCTCCGATTCCTATATTGACGATGTCCGTGATCTTCTTTCCGGTATGCCCCTTCCATGTGCCGCTGCGCACGTCGCGGCTGAATTTCTCCATTTTTGACAACGTGCCGTGAATGAACGGCATTATATTTTCACTGTCAACAGTGACAGAATCGCCGGCCGGTCGGCGCAATGCTGTATGCAGGACGGGCCTGTCTTCTGATATGTTTATTTTCTCTCCGGCAAACATGCGGTTGCGCCACTCTTCAACGCCGCAGACCTTCGCAAGATCGTACAGAAGCGGCATCGTATTATCCGTGATGCGGTTTTTGGAATAATCGAGGAACAAGCCGCCTGCGGAAAGGCTGAACCTGTCAAACCGTTGCGAATCTGCGGCGAACAAGTCGCGCATACGCGTTTTTTCCAGCGTCTTGCGATGTTTTTCCAGCACCTTCCATGCGGGGCGCTTATTCAACGTTGGGCAAAACATCAATGGCTCTTGTGGGTGTAATGTTTTCCGGCTGTCCCACGACAACGGTTGTGAGGGCATCGGGTTCCAGATATTGCCGCGCCGCTTTTTGAATGTCGGCGGGCGTTACGGCGCTGATTTTAGCTCCAACATGGTCAAGATAGTCGGCCGGAAGGCCATCAAGCCTCAGGCCAAGGATGATGCTTGCGATATCGTCCGTAGAATCAAGAGCCAGGGGCATGGATCCGATAAGATAGGATTTGGCATCCGATAGCTCTTTATCAGATACCGGCGTATCCTGTATCTTTTTCATCTCTGCCGTGATGAGGCTTAAGACTTCGCCGGCGCTTCCATTCTCGGTCGATGTCGATATCGTAAGCGCTTTCAGGTGATCCAGCAGATAAAGGCTGGAATAGATTCCGTATGTCAGACCTCGCTTTTCGCGCACCTCCTCCATCAGGCGCGACCCGAAGCCGCTGCCCCCGTATAGGTGGTTCATAATCTGGAACGCATGATAGTCGGGATGACCGCGGCCGATTCCAGGCTGGATAATGGAGATGATTGTTTGAGGGATGTCTTTCCTGAAAAGCGCGATCTCTCTGCCGCCTTGCACTGTCAGGTCTTTTACGGGGGGCAGCGCGCCTTGTGCCGGCAGCGCGCCGAAAATTTTATCCAGCGCCTTTGAAAGTTCGGCTTTCGTAATGTCCCCGGATGCTGCGATGAGAAGCCGGTCGCGCGTCAAGCGCGCCGCCGCAAAGCTTTTAAGGTCATTCGACGTTATGTTGCGCAGCGTCGTCAACGTGCCGCCGCTATTCATGGCGTACGGGTGTCCTGCGAAAGCGATGTCATTCTGTATGCGCGCCGCAATCCATTCAGGATCGGAAAGAGAGTTGCGTACGCGCGTCATATTGGCGGCCCGCATGCGTTCTACGGCATCGGTATCAAAACGCGGCTTTGTCAAAGACAAGCGCAAAAGATTGAATGCGAGGCCTTTCCGGCGCGACAGGGTTTTCAGGCTTCCCGTGAAGTCATCGCGGCCTGCGCCGTAACGCAGGGAAATAGAGTTATCGGCCAGCGCTTTCTGGAACGCCTGGCTGTCCATGTCGCCTGCGCCTTCATCCAGAGTATTGGAGGCAAGCTGCGCCAGACCTTGCTTGCCCGGATCGTCCTGCGCTGCGCCGGCGCCGGCGAATGCGAACTTGATGGAGATAATCGGAAGACTGTGGTCTTCGACGAGCCATGCCGTTATGCCGCTTGCGCTGCGCACTTCCTGGATGTCAAGGAACCTGTCTTCCGCCGAGGCTTTGCATCCGGCAACAAATATAAGAGAAGCAAGAAAGGCGAAAAAAAACTTTTTCATTCTTTTTTCTCCGATCTTGCCGGGGGCAGGAGATAGCCGGTCACATAGGGTCTTGTACCGTAATCGTCGGGGTTCAGGTATTTATGCGCCACATCGTTAACCTGCCGCGCCGTGACTTTTTCGATGTTGTCGGGCCAGAATTCTATATCGTCGATGGTTTCGCTGGCGACAAGAGCCTGCCCGAAGATCATGGCAGGGCCCATAAGGCTGTCGCGCGCGAATATGGCTTCGTCTTTCAGGCGGTCTTTTGCCGTACGCAGTTCGTCTTCCGTTATGCCGTTGCTGATAAGGTTGCGCAGGACATCATCGAATGCCCATTCAAGTTCTTCAACATCGACGTCCGCGGCGGGTATCAGCGATGCAGATACGGTTCCGTCCGATACGGCGCTGCCCTGATAGGACAGCCCTGCGCTGACGGCCATTTTTTTCTGAACCACCAGCTCCTTGTACAGCCGCGTGGCGGATCCGCCGTCCAGAATGCTTTCCAGCACCTGCAGGGCCAGACATTCATCGCGGTTCATGGCGCAGGAGGGAACCCGGTAAAGGCGGCTCAGCATAGGCTGGCGGATGGATTTATGATGCAGGGTCAGACGCATTTTCGCCAGAAGCGGCGGCACATCCGTCCATTGCCGGGCGGGCGCATCGCGCCGCGGAATAGCGCCGTAAATCCTTTCCGCCAGCGGCCTCAATTCTTTCGCCGTTATATCTCCGGTCACAATCAGAATTGCGTTATTGGGCGCGTACCATCTCCCGTAAAAGTCTTTTACGTTTTCGCGTTCCAGCGCGCCGACTTCGTGAAACCATCCTACAGGAGGGTTGGCGTAGGGATGATTGACGAACAGGGCCGCGCGCATCTGTTCCTGAAAATACCCGCGCGGATCGTTTTCCGTACGCTCGCGCCGCTCCTCGATTACGACTTTGCGCTCTGAAAGAACCTCGTCCGGCGGAAAGGTCAGGTTCAGCATCCGGTCCGCCTCCATCTTCATGACCGCTTCAAGGCTCCCGACGGATATTGACTGGAAATAGGCTGTGCTGTTGTGACCCGTAAAGGCGTTGTCGTTGCCGCCCATTGATTTGACCCGTTTGGAAAACTCTCCGGGCGGCATATCCTTCGTGCCCTTGAACATCAGGTGCTCGACGAAATGCGCAATGCCGGATTGGCCCGGCGGGTCGTCCGCCGCCCCGACCCTGTACCACACCATGTGCGTGACTACCGGCGCCCGGCGGTTGGGAATGACAACGACTTCCATGCCGTTGGTCAGGGTAAAGGTTTCAGCATTGAAGACCTTGTCTTGCGCGCCCGCCGGCGCGGCAAGGACAAGAATCAGTAAAAACGGCAGGATTCTAAAAAAAAACATAAAACCGATGTTAAAGGCAGGGGTGGGGCAGGGCAAGCCGCAAACGGCCGAAGATTATTCCTTGGTCGGCGTTTCACCTTCCGTAACGGGCTTTCCTTCCTCTACGTTTTTCCTAAGACGTTCGGCTTCCGCTGTGGAATCGACGACGGAAGCATCGGCCTCGCCTCCGTCTCCATAGCCGGTCCAGCCCAGAAGCCTTTCGGCGACAGGTTTTTTCTTGGGTTCCATTTTCGCAGTTTCCTTATCCACGGCCTGCCTTATGGTCGGGTCGGCCTGGTCGCCCCCGGTTTGCTGAAGGATGAAGGATTCCGCATCGGTCGGCGCCGGTTTTTCCTGCTGTTCGCTGGCGCCAAAAACAACGGCGCGCGCTTCTTCCTTGATGTCGGCTTCCTGCGGCCGCGGAGCGCCGGGCTGCGGCGGGCGCAGGGTGTAATCAGGCGGCATGGCGAGCGGCGCGCGCTTGACGACGGCAAACTCATCCGGCGGCTTGCGCGTCAAGCCCAACTCTTCTTTAGCGTTGCCGCACCCCGCAAGCGCTAACATTACCACACACACAGAAAGTACGCTGATAATTCTTTTCATTTTCCGGATTACCCTCTACGCCTCGGTTCAAAGAATAAACCATCCAGCACGACAAAGGCAATGCCCACGCAGATAGCCGAATCTGCGATATTGAATGCTGGCCAGTGCCATCCGAAAGCATGAAAATCGAGGAAATCCACGACTGCGCCGAACCGCAGGCGGTCAATGACGTTGCCGATTGCGCCTCCGATGGTAATACTTATGGAAATATATAGGGGGCGGTTATCCGCACGCAGCAGCCATACAGCAAAAAAAACGGAAATAACAAGTGATAAGGCGATCAGCAGATAGGGGCCGAAATCACTGTGCGCATTGAACAGCCCGAAGCTTATTCCCTTGTTCCAGACCAGAACCAGATTGAAAAAGGGCGCAACCATGATGTGCCCTGTTTCTATGCGGCCCATGACGGCGGCCTTGGTTATCTGATCGAGAGCGACGATCAGCAATGCAGGCAGAAATTTGAAAAAATATATCTTCACGCCAGCATATATAGCGCAAGCGCGAAGATCAGTGAATACCCGATTGCGCATTTCTGCGCGATGCCGGTTTGTGTATGATGCGCTCATGTCAATGGATATTCTGATGGTTGTCGCCGGTCTGGGGCTGCTCTTTGCGGGCGGGGAGGGGCTTGTGCGCGGCGCGGTCAGCATCGCCGAGCGGCTTGGCCTTTCGACCCTGCTGGTCAGTACGGTTATTGTCGGGTTTGGAACGTCCATTCCGGAATTGATGGTTTCGTTGCAGGCCGCGCTGGATGGGTCGCCCGATATCGCGCTGGGCAACGTGGTGGGCAGTAATACTGCGAATATCCTGCTTATTCTTGGGCTGGCTGCGCTGCTGATGCCTGTAATCTGCAAAGGCGCCGCCGTGCGCAGGGACGCCGCCGCGGGCGTTCTGGCCGCTGTCATCCTGTGCGCCTTGTCTTTTACCGGCCGGCTGGAATGGCCAGCCGGGCTTTTGATGGCGGGCGGTCTGGGTTTTTATCTCTGGCGCATCTGCCGCGCCGAACGCGAGGCAACCTCCAATACGGCCGTGGCAGAGGCGGAACTGCGCGAACATATCATGGAAGATCGCGCAGCGCATAAACCACTCGTTGTTTCCGTTGCATGCGCAGCGGGCGGCCTCGTCCTTCTTATATTTGGGGCGCGTCTTCTGGTGAAAGGGGCTGTATCGCTTGCATTGGCGGCAGGCGTCAGCGAAGCCGTGATTGGCTTGACGCTGGTGGCCGTGGGCACATCGCTGCCTGAAATGGCGGCGGCTGTCGTTTCGGCGTTGCGCAGGCACGCCGATGTCGTCATAGGCAATATCCTGGGCAGCAATCTATTCAATGTCATGGGCATTCTCGGCGTCACCGCGCTGGTCGCTCCCATCTCGTTTGCCGGACGCATCGCGGATATCGATGTCTGGATCATGCTGGCTGTGCAGGTTTCGTTGCTTGCGGTCATTTTTCTACGCGGGCGCATCGGACGCACCACGGGCTGCGTTTTCCTTGCCCTGTATGCGGGTTATAGCGGCTGGCTGTTTACCGCGGGGTAGGGCGGCGGTTACGCCGCCTTGCGGGTTTTTTCGAGATGGTCGACGGCATCGGCGCAACGGACGCACAGCTCCGGATGGTCTTTATCTTTCCCCACCTCCGGCAGCACCTTCCAGCAGCGTGTGCATTTGGAGCCGGGGGCTTTCTCGATGGCAATCCCCGCCGCCGCACCCTTCCTGTATTCGAACGGCGCGGTAATGCACAGCTCGGCCATATCACGCCTTTCAAGCAGCGGCATCGCCGCGATAACCGGTTTTGCTTCCAGCGAGGAACCAAGCTCCTTGCTGGCGCGCTTCGGTTCGATGGCTTCGAGCACGCTCTTGCGTATTTTCCTGATTTCGATCCAGTCCGCCGCCAGGGCATCGTTCTTCCATTCCGAAGAAATATCCGGGAACTGCCGCAAATGCACGCTGTCCGCATCATCGAACACGCCCTTGGGACG
>JACQIJ010000192.1 GCA_016198545.1 Pseudomonadota bacterium | reverse complement strand
CGCCGCCATATCCTTTTCGGGCGGAGTATTGACGGGTGGAGTGCCCATATCCGCCGCCATGCCTTCAATAATTTTCTTTACCGCCGGCGCGGCAACCCAGCCGCCTGTCGCGTAGCCAAAACTCGCTTTCGTGCCGCGCGGCTCATCAACCATGATGAACACGGCATAGCGCGGAGCTTCCATCGGAAAAAAACCCATAAAGGATGAAATCTTCCGGTTCCGGTCGTAACCGCCACCGGAAGACTTGTCCGCCGTGCCCGTTTTCCCGCCAACGCTGTAACCCGGGACATCCGCTTTCTTGCCCGTCCCTTCCGGATCGGCGACGACAAGGCGCATAAGCTGGCGCATCCTGTGCGCGGTTTGCGGCGAAACCACGCGCAAATCATGATTTTTTTGCGGCTGTTTGCCTGCAATCAGCGTCGGCTGGACGATTGTCCCTCCGCCGACGATAGAAGAGGCCGCGGCAACAAGGCGCATCGGGCTGACCGCAATGCCGTGCCCGTAAGACGCCGTCAGCGTATTGATGTCGCGCCAGGGGTCGGGGTATTGAGGGCGCCCCGCTTCCCCGATCTCCAGCGGAAGCGGCGCAAACAGCCCCAGATCTTCGTAAAAATCGCGCAAGGCCTTTGTTCCCACCATCTCGCCCATCAGCGCCGCGCCGATATTGGAGGAATACATGAAAACTTCGGGCACGGTTAGGGCGCGCTTTTCAGGATGGTAATCGGAAATCGTGAACCGCCCGCGCTCCAGCGGCGCCCGCGCATCAAATGCCGTCCCCATTGGAACATTCAGCGTATCCAGCAGCGCAGCGGTAGAAAATATCTTGAACGTAGATCCCGGTTCATACGTGCCCAGCGAAAACCGATTGAACCGCGCGGTATCAGAGGATCCGCCCGGATCGTGCGGATCGAAATCCGGCCATGAAACGGCGGCCAGCACTTCGCCGCTGGCAATATCCATGACAATTCCCGCGCCGCCCAGCGCGCTAAAGGTTCGGACCGCCTCCGCCAGCTCCCGGCGGACGATATACTGCACGCGTATATCAAGAGAGAGCTTCAGCGTATCGCCGCCATCGGACAGAAGCCGTTCAAAGCTCCGTTCCACGCCTGCAAGTCCGTGGCCGTCCAGATCGGAAAATCCGACGACATGCGCCGCCAGCGCCCCTTGCGGGTAGATGCGCTTGCGCTCAGCCTGAAAACCAAGGGCAGGATCGCCGATCGTCAGCACGGCATGCTGCTCTTCCGGCGTCAGGTTGCGCTTCAGCCAGACGAAACGCCCCTTGCGCTGCAATTTTTGCAGGATATCGCCGTAGATAAGGCCCGGAATGACGTCCACGAGATCCTGCGCCGTTTTTTCGGGCTCAACGACCAGAGACGGATCCGCATAAAGCGAAGCTGTTTCAAGCGACGTCGCCAGCAGCGCGCCATTGCGGTCGACGATATCCGCGCGGACGGCCGACGACGACGCCGGGAGCGCATTCGCGATCATATCCGGCTCTCCGGAACGCCGCAGTTCGCCCTGAACAATAGAGAGATCGAAAATCCGTATGGCGATCAATATGTAGAAGAGAGCGAAAAACGCGCTGGCCAGAACGGCGCGCCCGCGTGCCGTATCAAGGTCGGCGCTGCGGCTGCCCAGTATCTTCATGCGGCGACGAAAGCGGAAGGCCGGGCTCATCGTCCCCCTCCCGCCGCCGGGGCAATCTCATCGAGAACCCGGCGGAAATCCTGCCCGCCGCGCTCGGGTTTACGCGCGGGAACGGGCGCGATGGGTTGCGCGACAAGCGCGGCGGGCTGCGCCTCCAGTTCCGGTTTCCTGCCGATCATGACGGATGGCGGCGCTTCCGGCAGAACGGCCGCATCCGATTCCATCTGCCCGGCCTGCGGCGGCTTCATGCGCAGATATTCGCGCGCCAGATCTTCCACCCTGTCGGGACGGTTCAGGTAATCCCATTCCGCGTTCAGAACCCGTATCGTTTCGCGCTCGCCTTCGACCGCGGCGGAAAGCCGCCGTTGTTCGCTTTCCGCCGTCTGGACTTTTTGCGACACGCTGAACAGCATCACGCCCGACACGACGGCGGCGGAAACGGCAAGAATAAGGGATATGCGGATTCTCATGACGCGTGCGCCTCCTTCCCGCCCGCACCCATGCGAATGGCAATGCGCATCTTCGCCGATCGCGCGCGCGGATTGGCGGCAATCTCTGCGGGAGAGGCCGTAACGGCCTTTACGGACGGCAACGAAAAAGTTGGCCCGGCAGAGGGCGCGTCCGGCAGCGGCATGTGGCGCGATACGCCGCCCGCGCGCCCGGCGCGTTCGTTCATAAATTTTTTAATGATCGAATCTTCGAGCGAATGGAAGGAGACGACGCTGAGCCGCCCGCCTGCCCTCAGAAGGCTTTCCGCGGCCTCGAGCCCGCTTTCAAGCTCCTCCAGCTCCCGGTTCACGGCGATGCGTAACGCCTGAAACGTGCGCGTGGCAGGATCGATGCCGTCCCTGGCACGCGGCACGGCGCGCCTTACAATTTCAGCCAGTTCGAGCGTACGGGTTATTTTCTTGCCTTTCCGCGCCGCCACGACGGCCCGCGCAACGCGGCGGGAATGACGTTCCTCTCCATACTTGTAAATCAGGTCGGCAAGATCTTTTTCATCATACGTGTTGATGATATCGGCGGCCGTAACGCCGCCCGATGTATCCATGCGCATGTCGAGCGGTCCATCCATGCGGAATGAAAATCCGCGTTCGGCTTCGTCGATCTGCATCGACGACACGCCAATATCGAGCACGAACCCGTCGACCGGCCCCTCCACCAGCGCCGCCGCGTCTCCGAAACATCCCGGCACAAAACGCAGCCGCTTGCCGTATTTTTCCTGAAGAGCCGCCGCCTGCGCCGCCGCGCCGGGATCGCGATCGATGGCGACAACCCTGCAGTCCGCCCTGTCGAGGAAGGCCTTAGTATAACCGCCTGCGCCGAACGTGCCATCGACATAGACCTCGCCCGCCGCCGGAGCAAGGGCGGCAACGACCTCGTTCAGCATTGCAGGAATATGCGAAAAACTTCCGCTCATCCGGAATCCCTCGAATCGGGCGTAATGGTCATACATGGCGCCATGAAAAACCGCTTCAGATACAGATAGATATGGATAGACGCAGAAGAAATTAAAGGACAACGCAGTAAAAAAGCGCTGCTATTTATGGGATAACATGGGGGCCGAATCGGGGCAATCAGACCCGATTCGATAACCCGAATCAGCCCACAGATTTTTGCTTCTATCTGAGAAATAAAGAATTTTTATTTTTTATGAAAATTTTCTTGCTTACAAAAGTTAGTTTATGGTAATAAAAAACTGTCCGCAGCAGCGGACTTGTTACAAACCTGAAATGTGTGTGGGGAGTATCAAAACATGTTGGCAATAATGCTGTTGCTGGCGCTGGCCATCAACGGCGGCCTGTTTGCGGGCGCGATTTTGCACACCGCAACGAAAACCGCCGAAATGGACCGGCTGGTCAGCATGGCTCAGAAAATGTGGGACTTGCCCTTTTCCTTCTAGGAAAAAGCAAACCCCGCAAACCTAGACTAAAGCGAAAAGCCGCCCTGCGAGGGGCGGTTTTTCAAATTCAGATGCCAGAAGGCCTGTAAGCCGGGTTCTGTCGGGGACAGCCATTCATCTGGGATCGCCGTTGCCGGCAACCTCTAGCGACCTACCCGGACCGCGGCGCGGAAACGCGCCATATGCGGTCCCTATTTGGTCTTGCTTCCGGCGGGGTTTGCCATGCCGCCCCTGTCGCCAGGAACGCGGTGCGCTCTTACCGCACCTTTTCACCCTTACCCCCAGTGACGGGGGCGGTATACTTTCTGTTGCACTTTCCGTAGGCTCACGCCTCCCAGGTGTTACCTGGCACTCAGCCCTAAGGAGCCCGGACTTTCCTCCCAGCGACACGCGCTGAGCGACTGTTTGGTT
>JACQIJ010000221.1 GCA_016198545.1 Pseudomonadota bacterium | reverse complement strand
GGTTGAAGCGGTAGCTTTGTCCCAGGAAAAGCTCGCCGAAACTTCCTTCATGTCCGTAAAAACCCGTGCGCATGCCATAGGTCGCATGACTGCCGTCTTCAATTCGATCAAAACCGGGGAAACGGTTGGCCTCGAACAGATTGCTGGCATCAAGCTGTACATCCTGGCTGTCCTCGTTCGGTATATCGGAATCCGCAGCCTTGATATTCGGCGATACCGTCAGAGCGGCAAGCGGCTCAACAACGGCCTGCATGTTTTCAAACGACTTCACGACAGGATAAGAACTGACCATATGCGCGCTCGGGAAAAACCGCGTTTCATCGCCGCTTCCGCCTTGCGTTGCGCCGTCGGACGCCAAATCCCTGTCGCGCACGGAATAAAAATCGCCGCGCAGACTTAGATCGACCGTATTGACGAGTCCGAACCCGGCAACATCGCGCCGCTGCCACCCCGCCACGGCGATGGCGCGGTTCATGTCCTGCCCGTTGCCATCGCGCTCCAGCCCCAGCCCCGACAGATCCAGAGCCCATCGCCCGCCAAGAATATCATTAGGCTCTCCTTTAAAGCTTGAGATCAGTTCAGGGAGAACATTGGGCTGGTCCGCGCGCTCCTCGCGCACCCGGACATCCTGAAACGCCAGAATCCGCCCGACGGCGTAATTACGCCCTGAAAAACGTTCGGCGTACGCTTCATTCTCCAGAACGTCCTGCCCGCTGAAATCATACTGGCGCAGATACTGGTCATCCGAAGTCAGTTCAATATTCGTTCCGGCGCGCCACTTTTCATTCACGTCCCACAGAGCATCCGCGAACAGGTGGCCGCGGAAATCCTCATCCTTCCTGACATCAACGCCGGCGTCGCTTTCCGTCCTGTCGGAATAGGTTACGCTGCCGTTGACTTTCATCTCTGCATTGTCGAACCGGCGTCTGTACTCGCCCAGCGCCACGGGCGCCTCATCCGTCATCATCATGAGGCCTGTCGTCGCGTCATAGTCGGGCGCAAGGTTCCAGTAATAATTCGATGTCACGACCACGCCCAGCCGGCTGTCAAACCCAAGCTGCGGGGACAAAAAGCCGCTTTTGCGTTTTACCTTTCCATCAGGATGGGATAAATACGGCGACCATGCCAGCGGCACGCCGAACATCTCGAACCGCGCATTTTTGTATTTGATGCGGTTTTCATCTTCGACATAAACGACCTCATCAGCCTTTATCTGCCAGGCCGGATCGCCGTCTTCATCTTCTTCGCATTCGCAAGGCGTATAAGCAGCATCGCGCATAATAATCCTGCTGCCTTCACGCCTCCCCTCCTTCGCCGTGAAGCGTCCGCCTTCGGCCAGATATGTCTGCAGACCGTTAACGAAGCCTTCCTTCATTTCGTTGTTCAGCTGCGCCTCGTCGGCAAAATGGACGTCGCCATTTGGTTCGGTCAGAACGACATGCCCCCGCGCTGTAACCGTGTCGGCCGCAAGATTGTAAACAACCCCGTCAGCCTTCAGTATACGTTTGCCCTGCGTCATCTCCACACGGCCCGCCGCTGTAATCGTTTGCCCAACCTCGTCGTGCTGCAAACTGTCCGCAGACAAATCAACCGGTTGCCCCTTGTCATAGGATTCGTATTCGGCGATGCGCGACTGAACCGGAGCGGGCAAAGGTTCGCGATCATCGCCGTGCCCCGTCAGCATCTGCGCAGACGAAAAACCCGGCTCCAGCAAAAGGAGCGCTAAAACAATCAAAAAAACCTTTATCTGCCGTTGCTTTGCGGGCATAAACGTCTCATTCTGATATTTTCCGAAAGCCCCAAGCGGATTCTGAACGGAAAAAACAGTCAAATCAAGGCAGGCGAAGGGGTTAAGTTAGGTTTTCCGCGATTATTTGCGCTTGAAAAAATCAGGCATTTCGTTGCCAAAGCCCGGCGCGTTGCTGCCGATATCATCTTCCTGTTCATAATGCCTGGGCGGCCTGTTGTTGTTGTGATTATGATTGCCGTTCCTGTTGTTATCGCGGTCCCTGTCGCGGCGATGGTTATGATCCCGTCCCCGGTCACCGCCCCTGTCATGCCTGTCCCCGCGACCCGCGGAACGATTCCCGGCGCCTTCGCCATCATCTCTTTTCCCGCTGCCTATATCGGCAACATCGATTTTCTTTTTGATCAGCCTTTCGATGGAATCGACAAACTTTTCATCCCCGCTGGAAGCAATCGTCCACGCGCGGCCCGTCATCCCGGCGCGGCCGGTGCGCCCGATGCGATGGACGTAATCCTCCGCATTAAACGGCACATCGAAATTGAAAACATGGGATACGCCGGCAATATCCAGCCCGCGCGCGGCAACATCGCTGCAGACCAGAAGAACGATTTCGCCGTCCTTGAATCTCTTCAGCGTCTCGTTGCGGTTTACCTGCGGCATATCGCCGTGCATCGGCGCGGCCTTGTATCCTTTGCGTTCCAGCCAGCGGGTCAGATCGCCGATATCGCGCTTGCGGTTGCAAAAAACGAACGCGTTTTTGACTTCTTCCTGCCGGATAATGGAATCCAGAACCTGTTTCTTGTCGTTGCGCCCGGCCCAGACAAGGCTCTGCTTCACCGATTCCGCAGGCGCGGACACGGCGGCAACCGTTATTTCCTTGGGATTGCTCAGAAATTTCTCGGCGAGCTTTTTAATTTCCGGCGGCATCGTCGCGGAGAACAGTAATGTCTGCCGCATCGGCGGAACTTTCGACACGATTTTTTCGATATCGGGAATGAACCCCATATCGAGCATCCGGTCCGCTTCGTCAATCACCAGAATTTTTATATCGCTCAGAAGAATGTTGCCGCGGTCGAACAGGTCAAGCAGCCGCCCGGGCGTTGCGATCAGCACGTCCACGCCGCGGTCCAGAAGCTTAATCTGATCCCCCATCGACTCTCCGCCGACAAGAAGCGCCTTGGTCAGCTTGTGATATTTGCCGTAGACATCGAAGTTCTCCGCCACCTGCGCCGCCAGTTCGCGCGTCGGCTCCAGAATAAGAGAGCGCGGCATACGCGCTTTTGCCCTGCCGCCAAACAAAATCTCAATCATCGGCAAAGTAAACGCAGCCGTCTTCCCCGTGCCGGTCTGCGCCAGCCCGACTATATCGCGGGTCATCAGTATGGTGGGGATGGCCTTTTCCTGTATGGGGGTGGGTTTTGTGTAACCGCGCTCCGCAATGGCTTTCAGGACTTCCGGGCCCAGGCCCAATTCTTCAAAACTCATGGATTAACTGCATAAACGATTTTCCACGCCATGCCAAGGGGTTACTTGAGAGCTTCCTGCAACGGCCCGATAAAAGGCCCGTAATTCTTCCACTTATCAACTGCCTCGTCATACAGTGGCTTGCGGATATCCAGCGTGCTGGCGGTCATTGAAGGCCGTTCATTGCGATGGAAAGACATGCACGCATCATCCCACGGCAGGCCGCAATAATCCAGCAGCTCGCGGACGGCCTTTTCCGGGTTTGCCACCAGAGCCTCGTAAACGACTTCATGCATCACGCCCGGCATCGCCTCCCGCCAGTGTTCCATTATATCCTCGTATAATTTGTAATATTCCCCTATCTCCTTCAGGTCATAGGCAAACGGCATAAAACCGATGAAACGGCTGCGGAAAATCGAGACGCAGGTCGCCGCCGGATCCCGCCGGCAGCGGATGATGCGCGCCTTCGGAAACATCGCGTGGACAAGGCCCGCATACTGAAAATTATGGGGCATCTTATCCGTGATGCGCGCTGCGAACATGTCGAAATCGCGCAGGTGCGCCAGATACTTCTGCGCCATCCGGTTCACGGTTTGCGGCGTCAACCTTCCGGCCCATTGCGCGTAATTGTCATGCGACACCCCCTCTTCTGCCTGTATTATGAATACAGTATTCAACTCCCCCGCCCCGAAAACGGCGGGGTGGCTGGCCAGTATCTGTTCCGTCAGGGATGTGCCGGACCGCGGCATGCCGATAATGAAGACCGGCGTTTCGTCCTGAAGCCCTCCTTCGCGCAATTCCCGGATTTTTTCCGCCGTCAATCCTTTCTTTATATTATTGAACGCGTTAACCGTGAGGCGCGTTTCGTACCTGTACGACTTGCGGCCCAGCGCGTTCGCTTTCTCAAAATGGCGGAACGATTTTTCGTACTGCCCGCAATCGCCGTAGGCCTTTCCCAGAGCGAAATGAAGAGATGTCGCAACCGCTTCGGCTACATCCTGCCTTTCTAAAACTTCTTCCATCGCCGCTACATGCCCGTCGCCGGATTCATATTTGCGGCAAAGCGACAACATGCGATGCGCTTCGCCGTTCAGGGGATTGATGGCAAGCGTTTTTTTAAATGCCTCCGCAGCCTCTTCCCGCCGCCCCAGCTCGGCCAGAACCGCGCCCAGACCACTGTGCAGATTTTCATCCTTCGGGTTCAGTTCTATCGCCTCCCGGAAGACATCCGCCGCCTGCGTCAGGCGCGACTGCGACTTCAGCGCAAGAGCAAGACTAGAATAAACAGGCAGATATTTGGAATCTCTGGCTCTCGCCTTCATGCACAAGGCTTCAGCATCGCGAAAACGCGACATCTCGCACAACAGCAACGCCATATTGTGATAGGCCGGCATGAAGCCGGGATCCTTGTCCATCGCCAGTTCGAAAAGGCGCACGGCCTCGGCCCGGTTTCCTTTCATAATGCTGATGACGCCGAGTTTCGACCAGCCTTCCGCCATCTCCGGCGCGGCATCGACGGCCTTTTGAAAGTATTGCTCGGCTTCGGCCAGCCGCCCCTGCTGCTGGGCCCGCACCCCCTGCTCTATCAGCGCTTTCGCTTCCATATTACCTCGTCTTGATGTATTGTCCTGCGTGTATCTTATAGAAAGGGGGGACGGATGAAAACAGCGCTTTTAAAGCACCTTGAAAGCGAACTCGGTGCCATCAGGAACGCCGGGCTGTACAAGCCGGAGCGGGTCATCGCCTCCCCCCAGAACGCGGAAATAAAAACCGCCGCCGGTGAACGGGCGCTGAATTTTTGCGCCAACAACTACCTCGGCCTTGCGGACAGCCAGGTTCTGATCGGCGCGGCGCAGGCAGCGCTGGAGGAGCACGGCTACGGCATGGCCTCGGTGCGCTTCATCTGCGGAACGCAGGACGTTCACAAAGAGTTGGAAGCGCGGATTTCGAAATTCCTCGGCACGGAAGACACCATACTGTATTCCTCCTGCTTCGATGCCAATGGGGGGCTGTTCGAGACGCTGCTGGGAGAACAGGACGCGATCATCAGCGACGAACTGAACCACGCCAGCATCATAGATGGTATTCGTTTATGCAAGGCGCAGCGGCACCGTTACAAAAACAACGACATGGCCGACCTCGAACGCTGCCTGAAGGAAGCGTCCGGTGCGCGCCACCGGATGATCGCGACCGACGGCGTGTTCTCGATGGACGGCTACCTCGCCGACCTGCCTGTGATCTGCGACCTTGCGGACAAATACGACGCCACGGTGATGGTGGACGACAGCCACGCGGTCGGCTTCATGGGCCCGCACGGCGGCGGCACGCCCGACCATTTCGGCGTCCGCGAGCGCATCGACATCCACACCGGCACGATGGGCAAGGCGCTGGGCGGCGCGTCGGGCGGCTATACGTCCGGGCACAAAACCATTATTGACTATCTGCGGCAGCGTTCGCGGCCCTATTTGTTCTCCAACACGCTCGCGCCCGTGATCGCGGCAACGACGCTGGCGGTGTTCGACCTGCTGGAGCGCGACGGCACGGAGATGCGCGAAAAGCTACGCGAAAACAGCCTCTATTTCCGCGAAAAAATGACCGCGGCAGGATTTGATTTATTGCCCGGTGAACACCCGATCATTCCCGTCATGCTGTACGATGCCGCGCTGGCCGGGAAATTCGCGGATGAAATTCTGAAGCGCGGCGTATATGTGGTCGGCTTCTCCTCCCCCGTCGTACCGAAGGGCAGGGCCCGCATCCGCACGCAGATGTCCTGCGCGCACGATAAAAAACATATCGATCGCGCCGTGGCGGCGTTTATAGAGGTTGGCCAACTGCTGAACGTCGTCCCCGCACCATCTAACGTCACCCCCGCGAAGGCGGGGGGCCGGCAAGTGAAATGAACGAAAAGAAATTCTATGTCTACATCATGGCCAAAGGCCGCAACAGTACGTTTTATGTTGGCGTGACTTCAGACTTACCCAAACGTGTGTGGGAACATAAAAACGCCGTGGTAGAGGGGTTTACAAAAAATACGATATAAAGACGCTTGTGTACTACGAAACTTTCGACGATGCCGAAACCGCGATCAAACGCGAAAAACGCCTGAAAAAATGGAACCGCACATGGAAGATGCGGGTGATCGAGGAAATGAACCCGGACTGGAAAGATTTATATGAAACGATCTGCCGTTAACCGCCTCCGTCATGCCCACCCTCTCCACTGTCATCCCCGCCTTGTGCGGGGATCCGATCTTTTCTTTTGCCGGATGCCCGCCTGCGCGGGCATGACAAAAAAAGAGAAAGCGAGAGTCCGGCAAGGAAAAATAAGTGTCTGAACTCGAAACCGAAAGATTAATCCTGCGCCGCTGGAAAGAGAGTGATAGAGATCCGTTCGCGAGAATGAGCGCAGACCCGGAATCCATGAAGTATCTGGGTGGCACATGGGACAAAACCATCAGCAATGGTTTCATTGATCGTATAGAGAAACACTTTGATGAATACGGCTACAGCATGTATGCGCTGGAACATAAACAAAGCGGAGAATTGATCGGTTTTACCGGCTTAAGGAACGTGCCCTTCGAGGCTCATTTCACTCCTGCCGTGGAAATCGGATGGCGGCTTGCGCCCGCCTTCTGGCGTCAGGGCTATGCCTTTGAAGCTGCTACGGAATCCCTGCGGCACGGTTTTAATGTTATGGGACTGAAAGAAATTGTTTCCTTCACATCTCCGGTCAATATCCCATCGTGGAGCTTGATGAAAAAACTGGGCATGAAAACCGATTCAAAAGACAATTTCCGGCATCCTAAAGTACCTGCCGGTGATATATTATCCGAACATGTCCTTTACCGTCTAAGGAAGGAGTAAAAAATGAAGGGCCTCGCGAAACTGAAAAAAGAGCCCGGAATCTGGATGGTGGACGATGCCGCCACGCCTGATATCGGCCCGAACGATGTTCTGATCCGGATCAAAAAATCCGCGATCTGCGGCACCGACACGCATATATACAAGTGGGACAAATGGGCGCAAAAAACCATCCCCGTGCCGATGATCGTCGGCCATGAATATGCGGGCGTGGTCGAAAAGGTCGGCAGCGAAGTCACGCAGTTCAAAAAGGGCCAGCGCGTTTCGGGCGAAGGGCACATCGTCTGCGGCCAGTGCCGCAACTGCCGCGCCGGGCGGCGACATCTGTGCCCGAATACCATCGGCGTCGGCGTCAACCGGCAGGGCAGCTTCGCAGAATTCCTGTCCCTGCCCGTTGGCAACGTCTTTCCGATCCCGGACGATATCTCCGACGATATCGCGGCCATCTTCGATCCGTTTGGAAACGCGGTGCATACGGCGCTTTCCTTCAGCCTGATCGGGGAGGACGTTCTGATCACCGGCGCGGGCCCCATCGGAATCATGGCGGGCGCCGTCGCGCGACATGCCGGGGCGCGGCATGTCGTGATTACGGATGTGAACCCGTGGCGGCTGAAACTTGCGCGCAACATGGGAATCAAGCACGCCATTGACCCCGCAAAAGACGACATGCGCGCCCTGATGCGCGATCTGAAAATCAAGGAAGGCTTCGATGTCGGCATGGAAATGTCCGGCAACGCGGACGCCTTCCGCGGCATGCTTGATACCATGGTCAATGGCGGGCGCATCGCCATGCTCGGCATCCCGCCGGACGACGTTTCCATCGACTGGAACAAGGTCATTTTCAAGGGCCTGACGATCAAGGGGATATACGGCCGGGAGATGTTCGAAACCTGGCACCAGATGACATCGCTGATACAGGGCGGGCTCGACCTCTCTCCCATCATCACACACCGTTTCAAAATTTCCGAATTCCAGAAGGGGTTTGACGCGATGCTGTCCGGCAACAGCGGAAAGGTTATTCTGGATTGGGAGTGATTTTTGTTGCGCCCGCAACCCTGACCCTGTAGATTGCCAAAAGAATAATATGGCAACAAACGGGGCGTTTGTGAAAATCGGCGAAACATTCAACGCAGCCGTCGCGCATATGCGCAAAAACCCGGCGCAGGGGGCGGCGCTTGGCGCGGCCCTGCTTTGTTCCACCGCGCTGACATCTCCGTTGCTGGCGACCGGCGCGGGCGCGGCGGTCCTGCTGGCGGGCGGGCTGGCGGCGCTTTATTACGCGGGCGAAGCCGTTATCGGCGGGGCGCAGGAATACGGCAGTAAAAGCGGCATCAGCCCGATGACGATGGGCCTGATGCTCGGCGGCCTGCACGCGGTTCCTGAATTCACCCTGTCGCTTGGTGCCATCGCAAACGGCGCCTACGATCTGGCGGCCAGCCACGTCGTCGGATCTAATATAGCCCACACATTGCTGCTCCTCGGCGCTGCGGGGGCCGCCGCATCCATCCCGCGCAGCAAAAGCCCGTCGTGGAAATTCAATACGTTGTTGTTTACGGGGGCGTCCGCCGCTTTCGGAGCGCAGATGCTGACGGGAAAACTGTCCCCGGCCATCGGCGCGGGCATGCTGGCGGCGGGGGCATATTACCTGCACAAGCGTTACTACCGCGACCCAGCGACGGCTGAACCCGACCTGTGCGGACACTCTCACGGCCATGAACATGAACACGGCCACGATCACTGCCATCACGATCACAACCATGACCATCATGAATCCCCCCGCCCCGCCTCCAGATGGCTTTCCGCCGCATGGGCGCTGGCGGGCATGGGGGGATTGTGGGCAGCATCGCGCATGGTCGTCGACAGCGCTTCCGCGCTGGGGGCGCAGCAGGGGCTGGACAATACGCTGATAGGGGCGCTGCCGGTTGCCATCGGCACCGTCCTGCCCGAACTGGCGACGACCCTGACTGCCATCAGGAGGAAGCAGGCGGATCTTGCGATCGGCAATGTCGTCGGGTGCAATCTCGCCAATATCCTGATCGCGGGCGGCGTCGTATCGCTAAGCGGCGCGGATCTTCCGTCCGCCCTGACGCCGGAAACGCCTGCGGGCATCCTGAACCTTGCCGCCTATGGCGGCTCGACACTGATGATGGCAGGGGCCCTGTTTGCCAACAAAGGCGGCATGAAACGGTGGCAGGGTTTCGCCGCGCTGGCGCTCTATGCCGCCTATTCGTTCGGCGCGTTGAATCTGGGCGGCGACGGGAAAAGTCCTGTCCTGCACGACCACAGCCACAACCATCATCAGGCTCCCGCGCCGCTCGGAAACCCCGTTCCGTAAACCCTTTTTTCCTTGGTGCCGCTCCTCCCCGGTGCTAAAACTGCAATATAACAAGGAGGACAGCCATGACCGACAACAAGCAATACATGTCCGGCTTCGGAAACGAATTCGCCAGCGAGGCCCTGCCCGGCGCACTGCCGGAGGGGCGCAACACGCCGCAGAAAGTCAATTACGGCCTCTACGCCGAACAACTGACCGGCTCCGCCTTCACCGCGCCGCGCGCGGGTAACAAACGCACATGGCTGTACCGCATCCGCCCGTCGGTGATGCACAAACCTTATGAGCCGCTGAAGCACAAGACGCTGCGCTCCACCCCGTTCAATGAGATTGAAAACCCGACGCCGAACCAGTTGCGCTGGGACCCCATAGAGATTCCATCGAAGCCAACCGATTTCATCGACGGTCTGCACACCGTGGCCGGCAACGGCAGCGCCGACGGCTGGGCGGGGCTCGGCGTTCATGTCTATGCCGCGAATACGGCGATGAAAAACCGCTTCTTCTACAATGCCGACGGCGAAATGCTGTTCGTGCCGCAGATGGGCGCACTGACCCTGCGCACCGAAATGGGCGCACTGTCCGCAAAGCCGGGTGAGATCGCCATCGTGCCGCGCGGCATAAAATTCGCGGCGGATTTTCCGGACGGGCCGTCGCGCGGCTATGTCTGCGAGAATTACGGCGCGCCGTTCCAGTTGCCCGACCTCGGCCCCATCGGCGCGAACGGTCTCGCCAACCCGCGCGATTTTCTCTATCCCTTCGCGGCTTACGAGGATACGGACGTGCCGTGCGATCTTATCGGGAAATTCGGCGGCCATCTGTGGCGGGCGGAGATGGATCATTCCCCGCTCGATGTCGCCGCATGGCACGGCAATTACGCGCCCTACAAATACGATCTGGCGAAATTCAACGTCATCAATACGGTCAGCTACGACCATCTCGACCCGTGCATCTTCACCGTACTGACCTCGCCCAGCTACCCGCCGGGCACGGCCAATATCGACTTCGTGATCTTCCCGCCGCGCTGGATGGTGGCGACGGACACCTTCCGCCCGCCCTACTTCCACCGCAACGTGATGAGCGAATTCATGGGCATGATCCACGGCGTTTATGACGGCAAGGAGGGCGGCGGGTTCGAACCCGGCGGCTGTTCTCTTCACAACTGCATGACCGCCCACGGACCGGATGCGAACGTTTTCGAAAAAGCCAGTAACGCGGATCTGAAACCGCAATATCTCGATAACACGCTGGCCTTCATGTTTGAAAGCCGCTTCATGATGCGCCCGACGAAATACGCAATGGAGTCCAAAGGTCTGCAAAAGGACTATTACAAGTGCTGGGCGGACCTGCCAAAACAGTTCGACAGGACGAAGCGCAAAGCCGCATAAATCTCTGCCCCTTCCATTC
>JACQIJ010000220.1 GCA_016198545.1 Pseudomonadota bacterium | reverse complement strand
CGCCGCCCACGCCTTCCATGTCCCGGTAACGGAAAATTTGACAAAATCCGCATCCCCGTATTATATATTTCCATATTTTAATTTTTAGAAGGGAGCATTAAAATGGGCGCGCGTCTGAACGGTCATCTGGTTGTGTTGTCGGAGCGGAGCGGAGGCATGAATGACGATGCCGCCGCGCTGCGCAATCTGACGGATGAAATTGCGGATCCCGCCTTCAAGAATCTTCACTGCCTGAAGCGCGTGACGGCGCTGGAAAAGATCGCGGCGCGCGGCGATGCGGATCCCGATCTTGCGTTCAGGGCGGCCAAGGCATTGCTATCGCAGGTCTATGACGACGACCCGATGATCCGCAATGCGGCGGCGCATGAAACCGTAGGCCTTTGCAGAAAATTTCAAAATGTTTCCCTTCCGGCGTTTTTATCCGTTCTTCTGCTGAGTAGAGATGAAAGCGAGGCAAACCGCGTTATGGCAGCACGCCATGCAGGCTTTATCGCGATTAGGTATCCGGCGTATCCGCTGCCCGTTATGATCCTTCTTGATGAAATGAAGGAGGATCCGTCCGCTTCCGTCCGTCAGCAAGTGTTTCACTGCCTGGCAAATATTGCGGAAGCAAGGCCGGAACATTCCGAATACGTACAGAAAACCCTTCAGGAAGCGGCGAAAGACCCTGTGCCGGCGGTTGCGGCCTCGGCCCTGCACCGCCTTTATGCGCTGCGCACACGACAGGGAATGGATGACAATGGTTTCCGGGATTCCTTTTCTTTCGATTATCCCCGTCTGTGATTTTTAATCTGTTTGTTTAGTCCAGGAATTCTTCAGCGTTTTTCGCCGAGGAAAGAGCTATGCCGTGCTTGGCAAAGTAGCGATCGCCCGCGCTTTTCAGTTCTTTTTCCAGCAGCGTTCCATGTGCGCCGCCGTCGCCCGTCAATCCGCCGTCGAGTATCAGGCGCAGGGTTTTTATGTTGGCGTTCGCAAGGTCTATCAGGTCCTGGTTTACTTCGCTGACGGCTTCAAAGAAATCGAGCATCGTAGCGGCCAATCTGCTTAGGAGCGGATACTGAAACATGCCGGCATTGCCTTTGATCTGCATCAGGATTTCAGATATTCCGTGCAGGGCGTTTTTGTGATCCACCGGTTGAGGGATTGCCGCTGTCGCATTTTTGACCGCAAGTTCGAGCTTTCCTATCAGGTCTTTTCCGATCGGAACGAAATCCGCCTTGTAACCGTCAATGACCGACTGGGATTTCTGAAGCTTTTTTTCATCAATGGCCCCTGTCCCCGCCTTTGCCTGCAGCATGCGGCTGGCTTTCATAACGCGGACTTCCTTTTGCGGATCGTTGGTCATGATGGCGTACTCTTATCCTGTTTTCTTCTGTGAGGGCCCGGATACAGGGGGTCCGCGCGCCGCCGTCTGTCCGGGCCGAAATAACTTACGGCATCGATAAAATCGCGCGGTCTGTTTATGACGTAGGTCAGCCGTTTCGCCAGATCCTTTGCGGAAAAAGGCTTTATCATGAATTCCGTTACGCCCGCATCGCGCGCAATCGACACGCGGTTAAAGGCGCTGAAGCCTGTTACGAGGATGATGGGAGCGATCCTGTTCGGCGAAATGGGGCTGTTGCGGATTTTCTTTGTAAGCTCAATCCCGTCCACCGGGTCCATGTGCCAGTCGGAAATCACGATGTCCGGAGATTCCTTGCAAAATAGTTCAAATCCCGTTTTTCCTTCCGGCGCGGTGTAGATAAGCCCGACATCAAGGGCATCGAGTACGGAGGCCATAAGTTTCCGCATGGGGTCTACGTCTTCGACAAGAAGAACCCTTAATTTTTTAAAATCCATGACGGCAGCCCAGCTTTGAAAGGAACGCAACAGTATGCAAAAGACATTAACAAATTCATACGATGTCGGCAAATGGAAGAATGGCTATGCGGATAAAGCTTCGGCGCCGATCCACCAGACTGTCAACGCCGAAGCGTTGGAGTACGGTGAAAGCGGCGCCGCAAGCCATATGGGTATGCGTTCTCCGGCAGCACTCTTTACGGGCAGGGCTTTTGGCCTCTCTTTTTCGAACCATCCCGGAGGACGGAACGTGCGGCGCAAAGTCTGCAGGGTTCATTCCCTGGGTCACCTCTGACCGGGGAAGCCGGGTTTACGACCCGTACTTTACCCCTGCCAGCGTCACAACAGCCGAAACCGTTGCGTTTATTTATAGTGGCCGACCAGAGCCACTCACCGACCGTGCTGCAGCATGCGACCGGTATTGCGGAACGTACGTTTGTCAGTCATGAACTTTTTGTTCGTCTTTTTACAGTCCACCACACTCCCGCAAACGTTTTAACGTGCGCGACCACGGGCCGGAATATGATGGACGTTCATGCCGTATCGTCCCTTAAGCGCCCTCGGTGATCCGCATGTCGTGTATGAACCCGTAGCAATTCCGCCAAAACAGATCGAAACCGGTTCATTTCGTTTCACGCGGTCCTTTTTCCGAAGGACCCGGATGTCAAACCAGACACCCTGTCTTGCGGGCTGCTCACTGAAAGCTTTTGGGCCTCCTGCCAGCCGCCCCCGAAGGAGCCGTGTCCCGCTGACAAGGCTGAGAATAGACGATTGGCTTCGAGAGTCGAGTCGATTCAGCGTAGAAATTTTTCTCCGGCGGCCTCTGTTGAAATCAGAGTCCCGAATGCAATTCTTTCTGATTCCATTTCAAATTTTATCCACACACAAAGTTATCCACAGAAACAGTCAAAAAAAATCGCAATAGTATTTCAAAGTTATGATTCTCCGATTCTCCGGAATCGGGAAATATTACCCAGAATCAGTTTTCAAAAAAGAAAAAAATTCATTCCGGAAGGGGCAAAAACAGCGAATCGTTTTCTCTCCTGCTTCGGCGAATCGACTTTCTTGCGAATTGGCCCTATCTCTGTATAGTG
>JACQIJ010000219.1 GCA_016198545.1 Pseudomonadota bacterium | reverse complement strand
CGGCGATGCTGGCCGCGGCGTTTGGAATGTTGACGCGTCGTTTGCGGAGGTGAGTATTATGAAGGGGCTGTTTTTTCTGTTTTTCCTGTCGATCGCTGCGCTTTTTTATCCTCGTGGCGCTTATGCCGATCCGGTTGTGGGCATCAGCGGTACGTCCGCGATACGGCTCGGCGCGGCGGCCGTGGCGTGCGACGCGACGATGGAAGGTTCCATACGGTATGATGATGCGAGCAATGCCCTTCAGCTTTGCGACGACGGAAGCTGGATCACCGCCGCCGGTGCCGGCAGCGACGTGACCAGCGGCCTTATCGGCTGGTGGAAATTCGATGAATCTTCCGGGACCACCGCGGCGGATTCCAGCGGCAACGGACGTGACGGCACTACCAACGGCAGCGCGGCGTGGCAATCCGCCGGCGGGCAGACCGGCGGCGCCCTGTCATGCGACGGGGTCAACGATTATGTTTCCATCCCCGATAACGCCGCCTGGGACGTTTCATCCATCACCATATCCATCTGGGTCAACAAGAAAACCGAGACGCATACGGGCTTCGGCACCGTTTTCTCCCGCCAGTACGGAATCGGAACCGGGGATTTGTTCTGGCTGGGCTTTAACGGAAACGATGCGCCCGTAAACGATGATATGGGTTTTGGCATGGATATAGCTACCGGCGACGGGTGGGTGCACGTCGGCGATCCCGACATATCGACCATCGGCGATGAGGGCGTCTGGGTCCACTGGGCGGGGACGTTCGACGGCGCGACCGCGCGTCTTTACCGGAACGGCAGGGTCGTCTATTCGAACGAGGAAAGCGGATCCCTGTACACGGATACGACACGCCTTACGATTTGCGCGTCGGATAACGACAACAGCGGCACGCCCAGCGAATGGATAACGGCATGGGTCGATGATGCCCGCATCTATGACCGCGCTTTGACCGCCGCGGAAGTGCGCAACGTTTATCTGGCCGCAGGCGGGGTACCGTAAACGCAAGGACGGCTCTGTTTTTATGTTAATATACTCCGGTAGTCACTTCTTAATCATTTCAGGCGATGCTGGAATTGTCAGGTATTTATCTCCCTGTTCAACTTGCCGGCCCTTCAGGGCCGGTTTTCTTTTAGGCGGTTGACGGGAAAGGGCGGGGGCATTAGTTTTCAATCGTCACGCATCGCCGCGGGTATGGTGGAATGGTAGACGCGCCTGACTCAAAATCAGGTGGCCTTTGGCCGTGGGGGTTCAAGTCCCTCTACCCGCACCACCAGTATAATCAATAACTTAACGTGCTTTGTAATGTTGATAAATCTTTCTTTCTCAAAATCAAAAGTGACCAATAAGTGACCAGAATGATGAAGTCCGCCATTCTCTTATCAAAGGAAAGAAAATATCCGGCAGGCAGGAAAATGGTCGCCGGAGGTCAGGGCTACGGCAGGAAAGAATCCGGATGACGATTTGTATGTCTGGGTAAAAATCATGAGTGATTTACCAGTTACGCGGATGCACCGCGTAACGCTTTGAACGGCAAGAAATTAACTTCTTTAACGAACCGTTACGTTCGCGTTTGAGGCGGCCTCCGCGTTCAACGACGTCGACGTGGTGAAGGATTTCAGCGCGGGGCAGGGCGACATCATCGATATTGCCGACATGCTGGACGGTTACTACACATACGGCGTTGATGACATCGCCGACTTCATCCAGATCACCGACAACGGCACGGACGCCACGCTGAAGATCGACCAGAACGGCGGGGCCGACAACTTCGTCACCGTGGCCACGCTGCCGGGCGTTACGGGCATCACCGGCGAAACCGCGCTGGAGACAGCGGGAATTCTGGTTACGGTCTGAATAAAATCAATTAAAACAGTATATTATATAGTTCCCGAATCTGTTGATTTTCGGCTTGATAGACGTTGTCCGGGGCATAGAATCCTGCTAGAAGATTATGTCTGATTCACGGAGAAAAACGCACGGAAAAAAACGGGAAAAATTATGACCGATACAGCCGCAAACGAACCGAATCTGCCGACCATCGCGCTTGAAGATGAAATGAAGAAATCCTACCTCGATTACGCGATGAGCGTGATCGACTCGCGCGCGCTGCCCGACGTGCGCGACGGCCTGAAACCCGTTCACCGGCGGATTTTCCACGCGATGCGCGAGGGCGGCTACGCCTCCGACAAGCCCTATAAAAAATCCGCCCGCATCGTCGGTGACGTTATGGGTAAATACCACCCGCACGGCGATTCCGCGATTTACGAGGCGATGGTGCGGATGGCGCAGGACTTTTCGCTCCGCCTGCCGTTGATCGACGGGCAGGGCAACTTCGGCTCGATGGACGGCGATGCGCCCGCCGCGATGCGCTACACGGAAGCCCGCCTTGCGAAAGCCGCCGACGCGCTGCTGGAGGATATCGAGAAGGACACGGTCGCATGGCGCCCGAACTACGACGAATCGTTGCTGGAGCCGGAAGTGCTGCCGGCGCGGATTCCCAACCTGCTGGTCAACGGCGCGGGCGGAATCGCAGTCGGCATGGCGACCAACATCCCGCCGCACAACCTGAACGAAGTCGTGGACGGCTGCCTTGCCTATGTGGCGAACCCCGATATTTCCACTGATGAGTTGAACGAAATCATTCCCGGCCCGGACTTCCCGACCGGCGGCCAGATACTGGGCCGCATGGGAATCCGCAGTGCGTACCACACCGGCAACGGTTCGGTCCCGATGCGCGCGAAATGCAGCTTCGAGGATATGCGCGACAAGCGCGAGGCGATCATCGTCCACGAAATCCCGTATCAGGTGAACAAGGGCACGCTGTTGCAGCGGCTGGGCGAAGTCGGGCGCGAGAAGATCGTTGAGGACATTTCCGAGATCCGCGACGAATCCGACCGCGACGGCGTGCGGATCGTCATCGAGCTAAAAAAAGGCGCGAACGCCGATGTGGTTCTGAACCAGTTGTTCAAGCACACGTCGCTGCAAACCACGTTCCCCTGCAACATGGTGGCGCTGAACCACGGGCGGCCGCAGATGCTGCTGCTGCGCGATTTCATCGCGGCGTTCGTGAAATTCCGCGAGGAAGTCATCACCCGCCGCACGATTTTCGACCTCGGCAAGGCGCGGGAGCGCGCGCATATCCTGGCGGGACTTGCGGTCGCGGTTGCCAATATCGATGAAATAATCGCGCTGATCCGCAACGCCAAGACGCCGCAGGAGGCCAGGGACGGCCTTCTGGCGAAGCCGTGGCCGGCGAAGGATGTCGCGCCGCTGATCGCGCTGATCGACGATCCCGAACATGCCGTCGATGCGAAGGGGCATTATAAAATGTCGGAGGAGCAGGCGAAAGCCATCCTCGACCTGCGCCTGCATCGCCTGACCGGGCTGGAGCGCGAGAAGATCGGCGGTGAATTGAAGGAAATAACCGATAAAATCGCGGAATTCCTTGCCATCCTCGCCAGCCGCGAAAAGCTGCTGGAGGTGCTGCGCGGCGAGTTGAACGAGGTAAAAGAAAAATTCGGCACGCCCCGGCGCACCGAACTGCTGGAAAACGAATTCGAGCAGGATATCGAGGAGCTGATCCAGCGCGAGGACATGGTCGTGACCGTCACCAACGGCGGCTATATCAAGCGCGTGCCGCTGTCCACATACCGCGCGCAGAACCGCGGCGGCAAGGGCCGTACGGGCACCGCGCTGAAGGACGAGGATTTCGTGACCGACCTGTTCGTGGCCGCGACGCATACGCCGATCCTGTTTTTCACCAGCAAGGGCCTCGTCCACAAGATGAAGGTGTGGCAGTTGCCTCTGGCCAGCCCGCAGGCGCGCGGCAAGGCGCTTGTAAACCTGGTGAAGCTGGAGGAGGGCGAGAATATCTCCGTCTATATGCGCCTGCCGGAAGACGAGGACGTGTGGGACAAGCTCGACATCATGTTCGCCACTTCGCACGGCAGCGTACGCCGCAATAAATTGACTGATTTCAAAAACATTCGCTCGACCGGCCTGATTGCGATGAAGCTGGAAGAAGGGGAGAAGCTCGTCTCCGTGAAAATCGCTACGGAGGATGAAGACGTTATGCTGGCCAGCCGCAAGGGCAAGGCGATCCGCTTCCCGGTTACGGATATCCGCGTGTTCGCCGGACGCACATCGACCGGCGTGCGCGGCATCAAGCTGGCCAAGGGCGATGAAGTAATATCTATGTCGATCCTGAAGCATGTAGAGGTGGAAGCGGAGGAGCGCACAGCCTACTTGAAGCGCGCGAACGCATTGCGCGGCGCGGATGAGGAAGGCGTGGAATTTGAGGGCGCCGCAGCCGAAATTTCCGATGCGCGGTTCAAGGAAATGCAGGCGAAAGAGCAATTCCTGCTGACCGTCACCGGCGGCGGATTCGGCAAGCGTACGTCGGCCTATGAATACCGCGTTTCGGGCCGCGGCGGGCAGGGCATCACGAATATGGGCTTGTCGAAGAAGAACGGCGGCGAAGTCGTGGCCACCTTCCCGGTCACCGACGATCACCAGATCATGCTGGTGTCGGACAAGGGGCAGCTTATCCGCACGCCGGTCAACAATGTGCGATTCACGGGCCGGTCGGCGCAGGGCGTTACCCTGTTCCGTGTGGCGGAGGACGAACATGTCGTTTCCGTCGCGTGGCTGGTGGCAGAGGATGAGGAAGAAACCGAGGGCGTGCCGCCGCAGGAAACGCCCGGCTGATTTAAAATCGGCGGGGTAGAACCAGCAGAGCCCTGAAATCGTTGACATTCGTAAATGTAGGACCGGTAACGACCAGTCCGCCGCTGGCTTCGAAGAATGCGTAGGCATCGTTATTTTCAAGGCATTTTTGTGCGTCGATGCCTTTTATGTGTGCTGCGGAGAGGCTGTCCGGCGTAAAAATGGCCCCGGCATTATCCTCGCTTCCGTCGATACCGTCCGTATCGCAGGCAATCCCGTAAATCCGTTTATTTCCGGCGGCTTCCATCGCTGCAGCCAGAAGGTATTCCGTATTGCGTCCTCCGCGGCCGTTGCCGCGCACGGTTACGGTCGTTTCCCCGCCCGACAGGATAACGCAGGGCGCCCTGTCCATGCTGTCCCGCGCCAGGCGCGCATGTTCTGCGCCGACGGTTCGCGCCTCTCCTTCTATCGCGTCGCCCAGTATGACGGGACGGATTCCCTGCGATGCGGCGTATGCGGCGGCTGCCTCCAGCGCATCGCGGTTGCGCGCGATGACTTTCGTTTCGTGGCCTGAAAATCTTTTGTCTCCGGGTTTTGACGTTTCATGCGCCGGGTCCAAAAGCCATGAACGCGCCGTATCGGAAATCGGAATATCGTATTTTTTCAATATGCTTAGAGCGTCTTGCTGCGTTGTCGCGTCGGGTAGCGTGGGGCCGGAGGCTACAGCCGCGGGGTCGTCGCCAGGCACATCGGAGATCACGAGCGTTACGATACGCGCCGGATGTGCTGCCAGCGCCAATTTCCCGCCTTTGATGGCTGACAGATGCTTGCGCACGCAGTTCATTTCATGGATAGGCATGCCTGATTTCAGGAGGGCTTTGTTGATGGCGCGTTTTTCCTCCTCCGTCACGCCCTGCGCGGGCAACGACAGCAGGGACGAACCTCCCCCGGAAATAAGGAAAAGAACTAGATCGTCTGGAGTCAGATCGCTTACGGCGTCCAGGATTTTTTTTGCGGCGTGCGTGCCCGCATCATCCGGCACGGGATGCGCCGCTTCGATAATTTCTATCCTGTCCGTTTCCATGCCGTAGCCGTAGCGGGTGACGGCGAACCCCGATAAATCGCCTTGCCAGTCGGTCTCGACAGCTTTGGTCATGGCGGCGGCGGCCTTGCCTGCTCCGATGACGATTGTACGGCCTTTCGGCCGTGGCGGCAGGTGCGGCGGCAAGACTTTTAACGGGTCGGCAGCTGCCAGGCCTGATTTGAATAAATCCGTAAGGAATTGCCTGTTTATATCCATAACGTTTTTAAAATATCGCCTGATGGCTTATTTTTGAAAACAGGCCATGCCGGGGCTTGGCAGAAATAATATTATCGGGCATTATAGAACCTACAGTTTTTGAGGCTTCGGTTTGATAATCGGACTCAATATACTCCACGCTGTCAAACTTATGAAAGGGGTCTTCCATGAAAAGGTTTTTAAATCTGGCGCTGGTAACGGTTGCCGCAGTCTCTCTGTCTGCATGCGCTTGCGTTAATGCAAACTCGCAGCAAACGCATGCTTCGCAGCAAACGGCCGGTGACATGCCGACGTATTCAAAGGACTGCAAGCCCGTCAAGAAAAGCAGTTCCGGCGGCGGTGACGCTGTTTTCCGCTCCAGACAGAGCAAATAATTCGGTTTAAAACGAAAAATTCAAAACGGACCCTTATTCAGGGTCCGTTTTTTTTGCTACATTGAACTTTCGGGCTTTGAGCATGCGGAGAGTTTGATGCGTAAGAGTACATTGTTCCTGTCGATTCCCGGGGCTTTTATTTTCTCATTTTTTGATGCGGGCGATGCGAGGGCAGAGGATGCCTATCCTGCTATGGAAGGCAGTATTTCCATCGAACTGCAAAATGATTGGGCCTACGATTCAGACGATCGGAGTTCGGAAGTCAATACGATGTTCACGACGATAGAGCCTGCGTTTGTTCTGTCCCTGACGGAACATCTCGCGATTGAGGCAGCGCTGGTGTTTGAGCCCATACAGAACGCGGATCCTGGTGACGACACTTTTTTTGACAACGAAGGCGGTTATATCGAAGAACTGAAGCTGACATGGGCGGAAGAGAATTTCAGCCTGTTTGCAGGCAAATACAATCCGCCGTTCGGCATGGCGTGGGACATGGCGCCCGGCATATGGGGGGGAGATTTTGCCGAGGATTATGAGACGACGGAAAGAATCGGTTTCGGCGGCCATGTGAATTTTGGCTCTGAGAGCGCAGGAGAGCATACGATTACCGCGGGCACGTACTTTGCTGATACGACGCTCCTCTCCGAATCAGTGGTAACGCGCCGGGGTGAACTGGATAAAAGCGACGGCGGCATATCCAATACGGAGGATTTTTCGTCCTTCGCTGTGGCGCTGGACAGCGCGAATCCTGCCGGACTGGAAGGCCTGAGGACTCATGGCGCTTACCGTCATCAGGCAGCCGGAGACGCTGACATCGGTGCGGATGATGAGGATTCTTTTGCATTGGGGGCGAATTATGAATTCCCTGTATCCCAGAGAATTCAAGGCGTTGCGCTTGGGGAGGGTGTCGTAGTCCATAATGTTGACGGTGGAACCGATGACGTTAACTATCTGACAACCAGTTTCACGCTAATAATTGATGAAGCATGGAATATAGCGGCATCATGGACCGGGCGCGAAATGGATATCAGCGGCGGAGCGGATATCGATGATGATCTGTTTCAGTTCAGCGCCGGGTATGCGTTCGAAAACGGCCTGCGGATTGACGCAGGCTATCGCTACGCGGAGGATAATGGGATCGAAACGCGTATGGTAGGTACAAGACTGTCATACGGGTTCAATTTTTAACAGGGCAAGGAGAGTCAGAGAACATGTCTAACAACTCAACCATACAGTCACGCTTTTTCTTCGTAGCCATGCTTTCCGTGATTATACTTCTCGGATTTACCTATACTTTCTTCTGGGTGTCATCGGCCAGGACAAGTCAGATATCGCTTTTAAGAAGCATCGCGGAAATTACGCAGCGCCATATGGAAGGCGATATGATGCATGATGCCATTCGCGCCGATGTCTTGGCCGGTCTTCTGGCAGCGGTAAAGGCGGAATCTTCAGGAGTTGCGCAGGCGCAAACGGATTTTGAAGATCATTATAATAGCTTTTATAAAAATCTGAAGGAAAACAGCGCAGAAGATCTTCCCGAAAATATCAAGAATATGTTTGATGCAACTCTGGCGGCGCTTGAAAAATACGGCGCTGCGGCAAAATCCGTGATGGTTGCTGCGTCCTCCGGTGGCG
>JACQIJ010000188.1 GCA_016198545.1 Pseudomonadota bacterium | reverse complement strand
TGATAATCAGGTTAAGCTTCTGTAATTTCAGTTAAAAGGGCAAAACAATGGTTAGCAGAACGGCATTCAATCACAAACATGACGAAGGCGGCACTTTCCTTCCCATCCGGTACCAGACGGGAAACCAGATCATCCTATGGGCGCTGTGGCTGCATGCCCGCATCAGAAAAAAGTATGAAGAAAACGAAAGAGACCTCAGAAAGCTGAAGGGACGGGAATTTTACGAAGCCCTGATCGCCATGGGAGCATATCCCCGCGATGCGGTGCTGGTAAATAACATGCTTGTTCCCCTGCCGGAGGAAGAAAGGCCGAAAGTCGCGCATGACGGTATACCCCTGCATGACATCATTCCGTCGGAGCAACGCTTTGATAAAGAATCAAAAGTCAGGTTCATGGTGAAATTCCGCGACATGTACGGTGCGCTGGACGATCCAAAATCGTACGTGGCAGCCGAACAGGAAATATTCCTGCCCGAAAAAACGCCGCACCATTTCGTTCACCGCAAAAAAGGCCTGAGGCAATATCCGCCCCTGCGTCCGGGCGAGGATAAACACCGTCCCGCCGAATACTGGTTCAACCGCGATGGAAGCCTTTCCGTCTGCGAGTATTTCAACCGCGATCGCAGCGTGGATGTCGACGGCCAGCCGGCGTGGGAGAAGCTGGGCGATACGACCCACATGCCCCAGCACGTTGTTTTCCGGCACGGAAAAAATGAAGGCATAGAAGAGTTTTTCAACGAGATAACCGGGGAATGCACATACGCCTATATCCTTCACGACGGCAAGAGCATTCCGATAACAGGCGATCAGGCAAAAGAGATTCGCCCCCCGCGTCAACAGCCCCCGGCAGACGAGCCTTCGGTTCTCTGAGCGCCGATGACATCCACAATTTTTTCCGCCGCATGCCGCGCAGCGTCGTCAAACGGCATCAATACTATATCTATGCCCAGCCGCGACAAGTCGTGATCGTGATGCGCCAAGTGCGATGTCGCTGCGATATGCCCCTTGTAGCCGTGTCCCCGCAGGCTGTGAGCCAGTGTACGGCGCAGATCGGTCGTCAGCGGCCCGGTGATATAGTGGTGGAAGGCAAATACAACCGCCTGCGCCCCGGATAGCGGCAGATGCGCCGGAAATTCCGGATCGGCCGCATCGCCGTACAGGGCGGGAATGCCCATCGCCTGCGCATGCCGGATGGCCTCCGGATTGAAATCCACGCCCAGTACGCTCAAACCCCTTTTTTGAAACTCCCGCGCCATCGCCGCGCCGTAACGGCCCATGCCGAAAACGATAACGTCGTATCTTTTCTCCTTTCGCTCAATTTCCACTTCCGCGCCGCCTGATGACGCCTTTTCAAAAAACGCCGTTCTGCCGTCGAGAAAATCGCACAGGCGCTCGCTGTGAATGATCGCATATGTGGACAGACCGATCGTGACAAGCGCCACCAGCGTTATCATGCTGACGCTGTCCGCGCCGACAATGCCGACGCCCGCGGCCATAGCCATCAATATCATTGAAAACTCGCTGATCTGGCTCAAAGTCACGCCTGCCATAAAGCCTGTGCGGCGGCGGTATCCCGTAGCGCGCATGATCGCCATGACGATGACAGGTTTTACGCCCAGAACAAAACCGGACATGATGAGGGCCGGAAATATCTGCCGCGCCATGCCCTGCAAATCCATGTGCGCGCCGAGGCTGACAAAGAAAAAGAGAAGCAAAAAATCGCGCAGGCCCATCAGCCGGGCCGCCAGCACGTTGTTGAGCGGCGTCGTGGCCAGAGTAATGCCCGCGACAAGGCCGCCCATTTCGCGGCTGAGGCCGATATATTCGCACAACGCCGCCGCCATACCGGCAAAGCCGATCGCGAATATCACCATCAGTTCCGGGCTGCGGGCCAGAACGCGGCTTAACGGCTGCGCAGCAAAGCGTATAAAGAAGGCGGCGGTCGCGGCCAGCGCGGCGACTTTTAAAAGTATCAGGCCCAGCTCGGATGCATTGAATCCGTTATTACCCGCGGATGCCATTGCGCCGATCACGACCGTCACGAGGATAACGAAGATATCCTGTATGATAAGGATGCCGATCGATATCTGCCCGTACAGGGAGTCGATCGCGCGCCGGTCGGACAGGAGCTTGACGACGATGATCGTGCTCGATAACGCAAGCGCCGTCCCGGTCAACAGCGATTCGACAAATCCGAACCCCAGCATCAGACATATCGCGCCACCCAGAGCCAGCGTAATGACTATCTGCAGCATTCCCGCCAAAACGGCTGTCTTGCCAAGCTTCGCAATGAGGCTCAGATCAAGTTTCAGGCCCACCATGAAAAGCAGAAGCGCAATGCCCAGATTCGCCAGCGTTTCCATCGTGTGATCATCGGCGGCGACGATGCGCAACATGTCCGGCCCCGCCAGCAGCCCCGCCGCGATGAAAGCGACGATCAGAGGCTGGCGCAGGACGTAGGCGACCGCGCCGCAGACACCGGCCAGTATGAGGATGGCGGCAAGCTGGTAAAACAGAGACGATGCGATCAGTTCGGTCATGAATACGCCACGGCGCATAATACCATCACGGCGGCCGTTTCGCTGCGCAAAATGCGGTCGCCCAACGATATGGCCGTTACATGAGGTGATGATTGCAGTTTTTCTTTTTCCTCCGCCGTAAACCCGCCTTCCGGCCCTACCAGAAAGGCCACAGGACCCGCCGTAGGAACAGATTCTTTCAGCCGCGCCCCACCGGCGCGCTCGAGACAAGCCAGCAAAGGCATACCGGGTAAACACGAAAACATCGGCTTCAGAGAAAAAAGAACCGGCACGTCCATGCGCTCGCACTGCTCGGCGGCTTCGACGATCTGGGCCCGGATGCGATCTTCGTTGAGACCACGCACTTCCGTATTCTGCGTCAGAACGGGATGAAGATGGGTTGCACCCAGCTCTACCGCTTTTTCTATCAGCCAGTCCATGCGCGCCTTTTTGATCGGCGCAAAATACAGGTGCGTTTCCGGTGGCGATGACGGCTGTTCGCGCAATCGCGTTTCGATGCGCATCGAAATCCTTTTTTTATCTTCGGCAACAACCGTTCCACGCCATTCCCCGTCACGGCCATTAAACAGACGTGCGCCGTCCCCGGTACGCAAGCGCAGAACATTACGGAGATAATGCGCCTGATCCCCCGCCATCGTGATCTCTGCGCCTGCATTCAAATCGCTATCGACATAAAGCCGCGGCAGTTTTATAACCTTGTCGTCCGTCATGATGATGCAAGATAACACCACGAAACACACAGATATCAAGAGCGATGGCTGGATTGGCAGAATCCCGGCCTTCATGCGCCCTTATGTCCTTCTGGCGCGCCTCGACCGCCCGATCGGCATATGGCTGCTGCTGCTGCCGGGCTGGTGGGCGATCGCGCTGGCCAGCGGCGGGGTTCTGTCGTTTAACGCTTATGATATCAGGCTGATCGCGCTGTTCGGCGCGGGCGCAATCGTCATGCGGGCGGCGGGATGCGTGGTTAACGACTTGTGGGACCGGAAGCTGGATGCCAAGGTAGCGCGCACGCAAGCCCGCCCCCTTGCCTCGGGCGACGTAAGGCCGTGGCAGGCCGCCTTGTTCCTGTCTGCCCTTCTTTTCGCGGGGCTCCTCATTTTGCTGCGGATGCCGCTGGTTACGGTTCTGCTCGGTTTTCTGGCCGTGCCGCTGATCGGGATTTATCCTCTTATGAAGCGCATTACATGGTGGCCGCAACTTTTCCTCGGCATCATTTTCAGCTTCGGCGTACCGATGGGGTGGTCGGCAGTGACGGGGCTGGTCGATTTTCCCGCCTTCCTGCTTTATACGGGCGCGATTTTCTGGACGCTGGGCTATGACACGATATACGCCCATCAGGACAAGGAGGACGATCTGCGCGCCGGCATAAAATCCACGGCCCTGCGCCTGGGGCCGGACAGCCGGCGTTGGGTCGCTGGTTTCTATGCGGCGGCATGGTTTTTCATGGCCTGGGCTTTCATGGCGGCGGAAGCCGGATGGCTTTCCCTTGCGCTGCTGACGGCTGCGGGAGCGCATTTCCTCAGCCAGACAAAACGGTGGGATATGAACGACCCCGCAAGCTCCCTGACCGCATTCCGCAGCAACCGCAATGCCGGCTTCCTTGTCCTTCTGGCAGCCGCGTTGTAAAATTTTATTGACAGACTGATTCATTGTTATGTTTAATATTGGGCATGGATGTGGATGTATCGCGCGTAAAACAAGAGTTTTTTGAGAAGGCCGTCGAGGCCAAATACAGCACGGTTGAGGCAAGCCTGCGCCGGGTCAGAGGCGTCGTTATTTATTTCGAGTTTAAATTTCCTCACATATCCCAGAACCATAACGTGGATGAGCCTGCGGACTACCTGATGCCCGGCGCGGAAATCGTGCGCAGCATCGATGCCTTCATCGCGCGCTATCAGAAAGTGATGACGCCGCGGGAAGCCGAAAAAGCCGACGGAGAGCTGTCAGAAATTCTTAAAAAAGCCCATGACTTCATTGCTTCAGATCTCGGCAAAGACGAAATGAATTTTTCTTTCGGCGATATGAGTGCAGAGGAACGCGCCCGGATTATTGCCAACCTTCAACTGGCCAAGCTGCGGGATTTTCTTGTGGAATGGGACAGCGCGAACGCGCGCGCCATGCAGGCAGTCAGATTTATTCTGGCGCCCGCCCCCGGCCCGGTTGTACGAAAAATCGTGAACGATGCGATGCTCGGCAGCTGGGAAGCGCAAAAGCAGAAACCCGGCGACCCGATTCTTCAGTAAAAAAACCGATTTCAGATTTTCTCGACCTGGCCGTATTCCAGCTCGACCGGCGTCGCGCGCCCGAAGATGGACACGGAAACCTTGAGCTTGCCTTTTTCCTCGTCCACTTCCTCGACGACGCCGTTGAAGGACGCGAACGGGCCATCGGAAACCTTGACTTCCTCGCCGATATCGAACGTGACGGACGGACGCGGACGATCAACGCCCTCCTGCATCTGCTTCATCAGGCGCTCAGCCTCTTTTTCGCTGATCGGCGAAGGCTTGTTGCCTGCGCCCAGAAAACCCGTAACCTTCGGCGTATTTTTCACCAGATGCCAGATTTCATCGGTCAGATCCAGTTTTGCCAGAACGTAGCCGGGGAAAAACTTGCGTTCGGTGTTCACGCGCTGGCCGCGTTTGACTTCCGTTACCTCTTCGGTCGGAACCATGATTTCCTCAACCTTGTCGGCCAGCCCCAGCTTGCCGGCCTTTTCACGGATAGTCTCGGCCACCTTGTTTTCAAAACCGGAATAAACGTGCAAAACGTACCAACGCTTCGTCATATTGCCTGCCTTCTGTGCCGCTTCCATTGTCGAACCCCTTTCACCAAAAAAACTTACATGCCCATATTCAAAACCAACCGTACAGCCCATGCCATCAGCTGATCCGCAAAAAACAGGAACGTTGCCATGACTGTTACCATGATAAAAACGGCAATAACGCTGACGCCCGTTTCGCGGCGGGAGGGCCATGTGACCTTCTTCATTTCAGCCCGCACCTGGCGGTAATATTCCATCGGTGAAGTTTTTGCCATGTATTTCAATCCTTTATCTGTTTCTTTCTGTCACGGGCTCGTATCGCGGCGACGTCCGCCAGTCATTCACACGATCCACATTGTCAGGGAGTAGCAGTTTTCTAAACCAAAATGCCGCGATATGCCAGAAAAAAATGCAGGGTTCTTTCAACCGCTCTCTTGTGCTAGAAAGCGGCAATGGAATGGTTTGCTGAAGAATATGCTGATCTTTTAAAGGTTGAATTTTACGGAAACACGGCCGTGGAATGGGCTGCTGCCGTCGGCATTGCGGTTGCCGTGTTTTCGGCTCTCAAAATCATGCAAGCCATCGGACTGGAACAAATCAAGAAACTGGCCGGCAAGGCACGCCTGTCGCAAGCAAACCTGTTTCTGGATACGCTGAAGCAGACGAAATTTCTTGTCCTTTTGCTCATTTCCCTGTTCATCGGGTCGCACGGGCTGACGCTGCCGGAAAATGCACAAACCCTGATCCGGAGTGCCGCCATCATCGCCCTTCTGATGCAAGCGGGGTTCTGGTCCGTGTCGCTGCTCAATGGGTGGCTGGAACATTACCGCGCAACGAAACTAGCCAAGGACCCGGCAGCCGTAACTTCAATGACAGCAATGGGTTTTATTGCGCGTCTGGGCATATGGGCAGCCATTCTGCTTCTCATCCTCGATAATCTGGGCATCGACGTAACAGCCCTGGTCGCCGGGCTTGGCATCGGCGGCATCGCCGTGGCGCTCGCCGTACAGAATATCCTGAGCGATCTTTTCGCATCGCTGACTATCGTTCTGGACAAACCCTTCGTTGTCGGCGATTTTCTTATCCTGGGGCCGGAGCATTTAGGAAACGTTGAGAATATAGGCCTTAAAACCACGCGGTTGCGCAGCCTGTCGGGTGAGCAGATTATCGTATCGAATTCCGATCTCCTGGCCGCGCGTGTCCGCAATTACGGCCGGATGTTCGAACGGCGCATTCCTGTCATCATCGGCGTAACCTACCAGACACCGCGGGAAAAGCTGGAGAAAATACCGCAGATTATCCGCGCCGCCATAGAAGCTCAGGACAAGACGCGCTTTGACCGGGCGCATTTCATGAGATTCGGAGATTTCAGCCTTGACTTCGAATACGTCTATTACGTGAAGAGCGCAAACTACAACGACTATATGGATGCCAACCAGGCTATCAATCTGTATATCCACGAAATCTTTGAAAAAGAAGGCATCGAGTTCGCCTACCCGACCCAGAGCCTGTTTGTCGAAAAAATTCCGGATCGCAAGACCGCTTGAGATTTACCTTGAGACAGGAGATATTTATCTTACATGGGCAACGATCTGGATCCCCGCAAAGACGTCAAAAAATCCGGTAAGCCGAAAGTCTTGCAGCGGGATGTTTATTATAAAGGCCAAACCATCATCGAGCAGGGCGCAAAGGCGGGCCGCGCTTTTTATATTGAAGACGGGGAGGTGGAAGTTAGCGTTTCCGAAGCCCGGCACAACCTTGCCGTATCCCGCCTCGGCCCGGGTGAGATATTCGGGGAGATGGCCCTTATCCGCGGCGGCGACCGGACAGCCACCGTAAAGGCCCTGACCGATACGAGCGTTACAGTCATTTCCCAACAGGATCTTGAAGATAAAATCAAGGCCATCAAGGACGAAGCCATCCGTGCGCTTATCAACGTTCTCATCGACCGCCTGCGCGAGGCCAACAAAGGACAGGTGCACCATTACAGGGAACTGGCGGAATTCCAGGCGCGCGTCAGCGGCCTGATGGAGAAGGCCGGACGGGGCATTGAAAAATCGAAGCGCGAAAAATTCCGCAACGAGGTCGGTCCGCTGCTGGAAAGGCTGGAAGAAATTCTGGATCAGTATAGCGGCTGAATCGCGGGCGCGGCGGATAGATTCTTTTTTTCTATCCCGAAATATTCCGGCGCGTATTTTTGCGCAGCTTCCAGGAACTGACTGACAAATATCCGCTCGACCGGATAATCGCGGAAAGCCCCCTGCGTTTCCAGAGCGACGACAGCATCGTATAGAACGCCCGGGTTTTCCAGCGTAAATTTACCAACGAAGCTGTAATCGATTCCATGTTTTTTTTCTATGTATTCGTCAATCTTGTGATACATGGGAAAAATATCGTCAAAAAAGGTAACGCGCCTTTGTTTGCTCTTTCTTTCCAAAAAGACTCCTGCGCTCGTAGAGTGACTGATATCCCTGCCAAGGAACGTCCGGATTGCGCGAATGGCCAACATGTCATCCGGAAGAGATGGGGTTTTTATGCGTCCTTCTTTCGCCAATCCGGCATAAATATTCATTCCGCTGATATCCGCGTACGTTTCATCGACGATAAGATCGTCCGTCGTAATCTGTTCCGGCAACCCGTCGGGTCTGTGCCTGCAATGACTTGCCTCATGCGCCAGGATAAGGGCGAGCCATTCCATGCCCTCGCCGGAAACGCGACTAAATTTCCCGCGCGGGAATTCCGACAGCCGATCGACAAAGTCCATTGCGCTTAGATTCGGGGGCGGAAGAGTTATGAAACAGAAGCTTTTTTTGTTCCTGTTCGCATCCGTAAGAGAAAGGGCGGACGCCGCTTCGTTCTGAAAAGCTGCGCGCAGCGCGAGGGACTTTTGAAGGTTATCGGTTGCCGCAGCGGCAACGCCATCCCTTTCCAGACCCTCAAAGCTTTTCATGAAGCGGTGGACAAAAGGCCGAACCATCGCCGCCATTTTCAGCAGATCGTCATGATATGTCCTATCCGTCGAGTATTGCGCTATATGCAGCATTTGAGCGCGGGCCGTTTCGGACAGCTTCAGATCTTCCTTGCCGAAGACGACGACATCCATCCCCGCCCATGCGGGAAGTTCGTTCGCAAGCCACCCCAGCCTTTGCAGCGTATCTTTGGTGACATAGGTTTTGAAGGCGTCGTCCGGAGCCGATACAGGCGCTATCGTTTCATTGACCGACGCGCAGCCGTTGAACAGCGCGGCCACGCCGTACAAAACCGTTCCTGCCAGAAATCCTGCCGTTTTTTTTGAAAACATGGCCGGATAATAGTACACACATAAATTTATGTCAAATTATTCGGTCATGCGCCCAATAAGCTCCGTTTGCGCCAGAAACAGAACATCCACCGGGGAAAGAGCCGTCTCCGGCCCTCTCACGGAAAACAGCGGGAATGATTTCGGAACGGAAAGAGGCTGCGCCGGACGGCTGGAAAGCAACGCTTCGTAAAGGTCACGGGGATAATCGCGCGCAACAGGAGGCGACGGGCGGCGCGGAAAGCCGGCTGGAAAGCCGGGAAGATTTGTATCATCTGCGGGCGTAGCCATTTCCGCGCCGCTGCTGAATTTTTTCGCGAAAAAATCGTAGACGCCGGCCAGCGTGCGGCCTTCGCCGGTTTCACGGTCATAGAACACGTTGCGGTTGGCGTTCGCGGCGCGCGGAAATATATCCGCGGCATTCGCCATTGGATTTTCCTTCATGGCCTTCAGAAAGCCGGCAGCCGATCCGGCGCCGAGAAAATGGGCAAGATAGAGTTCGACGGAACCAACCTCTTCCGACTTCATGCCCGCTTTCTGCACGAGGTAATCGCGGTTTTCAGAAGCGAATTCCGCGGCCAGAAGGGATGCCTTCTCAGGATCGTTGCGCAGATCCAGAATTTCACGGCGCGCCTGCGGGTCGGACACGCGCCCGTCCGCGCCTATCATCTGCGCATACTTGCCCATGCCGTGGCCGGGCCCGTATTTTTTGACCATGTTCAGCCATGTGCTTTCGATGAACTGGTAAAGTCCTTTGGCGCTGCTGGTCTTCGACCCGGCGTGTGCGTCGAACCCGCTTTCGGCAGCGGCCTGTTCCAACAAATAGGCAAAATTAACCCCTGTCCGGGCGGCGGCCGTCTTAATCGCATTGACCACGCGCGGGGCAGCCTGCCGCGAAAGAGTGGCTAACGCATTGTTATCAAATGAATTTTCTATAGCATTCATAATTTCCCCAAAGACAGGCCGTTTTACACACGATTATGTCGTCGCAAGGGGCATGCCAGTTTGCGTGGAAATACGGGCCGTATATAGTTAACGCTCTGAAAATGGGGGAATCATGAGCGACTACAGAGCGCCGGTTGACGAAATGATGTTCACGCTGCAGCACGTGGTGGGTTTCGATGGTCTGCCGAAAATGCAGGAGATGGGCGCGGATGACATACAGCTTATTCTAGAGAGCGCCGGCAAACTGGCGTCGGAGGTCATCGCGCCCCTGAACGCTTCCGGCGACAAAGAGACAAGCCGGTTTGAAAACGGCGGCGTAAAGACCCCGAAAGGCTTCAGGGACGCCTATGCGCAGTACCGCGACGGCGGATGGAACGGCATCCCGTTCGACGAGGCGCATGGCGGGCAGGGCCTGCCGTGGATGGTAGCCTTCGCGGTATTTGAAATGTGGCAAAGTGCAAACATGTCCTTCGGCCTCTGCCCGCTTCTGAACCAGGCTGCGGTGGAAGCCATTGCCCATCACGGCACGGAAGAACAGCGGAAGATATACCTTGAGAAACTTGTATCGGGCATATGGACTGGCACGATGCATCTGACAGAACCGCATGCGGGCACGGATCTGGGCGCGATCAAAACAAAAGCCGTAAAGCAAAAGAACGGTACGTATAAAATCAGCGGGCAGAAGATTTTCATTACCTACGGCGAACATGATTTCGCTGAGAACATCATCCACATGGTCCTGGCCCGCGCGCCGGACGCGCCGGAGGGGACAAAAGGCATTTCCATGTTCGTCGTGCCCAAATTCATGCCGGACGCGGTGGGGAAACCGGGCGCGCGCAACGATGTGAAGTGCGTATCCGTCGAACACAAGCTGGGCATTCACGCATCCCCCACCTGCACGATGCAGTTCGGGGACGCGGGTGGCGCGACAGGGTTTTTAATCGGCAAGGAAAACGAGGGGCTGAAATACATGTTCACAATGATGAACAACGCCCGCCTTTCCGTCGGCCTGCAGGGCGTGGCGGTCGCCGAACGGGCGTATCAGCATGCTCTGGCCTATGCCAAAGAGCGCATACAGGGCGTCAAACTGTCCGAAAAAGGGGCGGGAGAACGCGTGGCAATCATCGAGCATCCGGACGTGCGGCGCATGCTGCTATCGATGAAGGTGCGCGCCGATGCCGCGCGCGCCCTGACATACGAGGCGGCGAAAATGATGGATCTGGCCCGCGCGGGCGACCAAAAAGCGCAGGATCGCGCCAACCTTCTGACGCCCGTGGTCAAGGCGTGGTGCACGGACATGGCGGTGGACGTGACATCCATAGGCGTACAGGTACATGGCGGCATGGGCTTCATAGAGGAAACGGGCGCAGCGCAATATTACCGCGACGCCCGCATCCTGCCGATTTACGAAGGCGCGAATGGCGTTCAGGCGCTTGACCTGTCGATGCGGAAAATCATCATGGACAGAGGCGCAGCCGCCGGAGCATATATCGAGGAAGCCATGCAGACCGTTTCGTCTCTGGAACGGCAACAAGACATGAAGGGCACGGCCGCCGCGCTGAAGGAGGGCATCGCCTGCCTGCGGCAGGCCACGAACTGGGTTCTTGAAACGGGGGAGCGCAAAAATCTCGACGCTGTCGCGGCTGTCAACGTCCCCTACTTAAATCTTTTCGGCGTCGTGGCCGGAGGCCTCATGTGCGCGCGCGCCGCGCTGGCCGCCTGGAATACCGGGGCACCCTTCGCAGAAGACAAACGGCATGCCGCGGCTTTTTACGCGACTCACGTATTGCCGCATTGCCGCGGATATCTGGAAACGGTTCTGAAAGGATCCGAATCCGTGGGGAAGTGCACGCTGTAATCACTCATCCTCGAACAGCATCCGGCGTAAAATGCCGGGCGCAAGAACGGACAGGGGATTGACCGAAACATCGGGCTTTTCCGTCGGCCCCTCCACGGTATAAGTGGCCGCAAAGATGCCGCCGCCATTGCCGCCAGTCAGGATATCGCCGATCAGGGGAATGTCGGAAAGAAGCGAATTGATTTCAGACACGGGCACAATATGTCCCTTCATGTCTATGGCATTGCGTTCCTTGTCTATCTTTCCTTCAAAGGTCAGGCCCAGAGACGACCCCGATGTACGGCCGTCCGTAATGGCGTATATATCGCCCGGCTTTCTCATATACCATTCGAATTTTGACTCAAGCCGGGAGAAATAAAGCCCCTCCCCGCTCAAAAGCTGCGGCAGGCCGGTGGGACTGATTGCGCCGATAAGCTGGGCCAGAACCGGGGCATCGACGACGTTAAAATCGCTCAACTGCGCATTGCCAAAGATTACGCGCGCGTTTTTGCCGGGCGCGGACGCACCCTCCATCACGATTTTTCCGCCCCTGACGTTTTTATATATTTCGAAAGCCCGTAGCGTAGCCCCGGCATCGTCGGCCTCCATCCTGAAATTCACGCGGCCTGCCGCGTCGGGCTTCAGGCGGAAATAAATGGCGCCGCGCCCCGCCACGGCATCCAGTTCAAGCTGGTTAGGCAGGCCTTCGCCGCTTAAGTCCAGATATATTTTTGCGCGATCCACCGTCTGCTGGTCTGCCGTGCGCATGCGCATAACATCGACCGAGGCCACAACAGGCGGGCCGTTATAAGGTTCACGCTTTTCTTTTTTCTTCTTCAGAAACGGCCGCGCGTCAAGAAATTTTCCTTTCAGCGTCGTACGGAAAGCGCCGTTCGGAGCAATCGTAAAATCAAGGGATCCGTTCGTCTCCCCCAGGCTGAATTGGGGCATTATCCCGCTGCGCAAGACATCCCTTCCGCCGACAGCGTCAAATTTCAGCGTTCCGTTCGATAGCTTCATATCCGGCGCGTCTATGCTGAAATTTTTGATTTCGCGCAACTGGCCTTTCTGCAATACGGCGACGCAACGGACCGTCCCCGCCGCGCCGGCCGGTTTTTCATGCGCGAAAGGCTTTACCGTGATGAGCGCGGGTTTTACATCCGCCGTAACATCGGCTTCGGACCGGCCTCCGCCGAATTCCGTATAGATGACATGAGCGTGAACGGCTCCCTGCATCCAGTCATCCAGCGCAATGCCCAGAAGGTCGCGCAGCCCCTTGTCGGCATTCACATCCGCGACGATTTTGCTGCCGTAGGGCTTCCCCTCGGTCTCGAGGAACTGTTCCCATGACAGGATAATATCGCGCCCCTCTATTTTCGCCTTTCCTTTCAGTTCGACTTTCCCGCCGGCAACCCTCAGATCAAGCGGGCCGCCGGTCAGATCCAGCGTCTTTACTACGTCGGGCAGAACAACATCGGAAAGCCTGCCGGAAGCCGTGACCTTCACCTTTTCCGCCGGAAGCTCTTTCAGCGTTGGAAAATTGATATTCACATCCAGATCGGCCTTCCCTTTTATGTTTTCCGAGTCAAGCCCCAGATCCTCGCCCTTCATGTCGATAGGCTCGTCGGAAATATAGTCGAAAACGGAAGGCAAAGGCCCCGTCAGCTTCACATCAATATTGGCTGTGCCAACCGCATCGCCCGCAATATTATCGATGGTAACCTTCCCGCCCGTAACGGATAAATCAGGGCCGACAGCGGCGCTTTCGATTTCGACCGTCAATATATCGTTTTCGTACCTTCCGGCGCCTTTGACATCGCGCGCGGCCTTCAGAGGCGCGCGATAATCGACCGTCATGCCGGAAATACCGAACGATGATACAATATTTTCGATTTTTGTATCCCACCTTTCCTCGCCGTGCACGGCGGACAGATCGAAGGCAACGGAGATATCGTTTACAATACCATCCGATAATTGTTGCGTCATCCATGACTCAATGGATTTTCCACGCAAGGCATCGGGCCACAATGCCTTTACCTTCTCCTGCGGCAGTTGGGGAACGCTGATTTTTACAGACGCGGAAATATCGTTTTCGCCGACAGCGATTGCGCTGCTGGCCAGCACATCCACGTCCTGCGCCCGCAAGGACAGAGAGCGAACATCCGCCCGCCCGGCTGCGGCATCATAAGCGACATCCAGAAAAATCTTCTGGAACGGAAACGGGGCGTCGTAAACGCCTTGAATATCCAGATATCCGTCATCCGCGGATAAAGCCATTTCCGCGCTTTGCAACTTCAATGACGCATCCAGCTTTGCCCGCATAGTCCCATCAATGGACAAATCGAAGCTCTCAAGAAAAGACAGATCCTCTATTTTCCGGGATAAAACCCGGGGATTGAAATCCTTTATATTCAACCTGACATCGAAGTCGCCGGGAACGCGATTATAGACGGCCGCAGCGGAAAGCGACGCTGCGCCATTCCGTCCGCCGGGTATCTGCACGCCGGCTGTAACAGCCAGACCGCGCCTTTCACGCGCAAACATAAGATCAAGCCCCGTCAGATACCATGAAATGCCCAGGATGTGGTCTTCCATCACCATATTGGCATCTCCGATTTCGACGCTCTGCAAATGGCCAATCGGGGAACGTCTGTCAATGCCGCTCTCCGGGCCCGACAACGTGTTTATGATACGCATCAGCGGATTTTCCGCGGTCTCTTCAATATCATCATCGCCCGGATCATCATCAACGCTCAGATTGATGCGCCCATCCTGCATACGGACGAGATGCAGCGCCGGGCCGCGCAGGATAATCCGCACCGGCTCTATGCGCCCCGCCAGAAGATGAATGCCCGACAGGCCCACCTGCACGCTGCGCACTGCCAGAACCTCCTTACTCCGCTTTATCAGTCCAACCTGATTGAAACGCAACATCAAGGGGCCATCCATATCCGGCCAATGCATCGTCGCGCCGTCTAGCGTTACGCTATAGCCGCTGACGGGGTCGCGCAGCGCCTGTTCGATATATTTCTTCGCAAAACCGACATCCAGAGGTCCGCTCAGCAAGCGAAGAACCAGAAATATGGTGGCAAGCAACGCAACGCTGAGCAATGCGCCGACGCACTCAGCGACAATCACGACCGTTCTTGTAAAATATTTCAGATGCCTTTTATTCATCCCTGATATGTTCCATATGATACGAAAAATCAGAAACAGTTCAGTCTGTTATATAATACAGGGTAAAGGAAGCGGAAATATGGCCGAACCGCCCGTTGGCGATAAAGCCCCCGTTTTTATGCTGTCGGCGTTTCGCAGATATGAAAGAAACAACCGGAAACGCAGCAGCGTAAGCCCTATGCCGCCTTGCTGATTTGCGGAATGAATTTACGTCCGCCGCCGGCCTTGTTCATATGGTCGTGGACATGCGACATAAGGATGTCGATTTCATCGTTGAAGAAGTGCGTCGCGCTGTCGAGCGTGCGATAATCGATTGAAATGCCCCTCTGAGCACGCAGTTTCTGCACCAGTTTTTCCACATGAGGTTCCGGCACGAGCGTATCCTTCATGCCGTGGGCAATCAGGCCCGACGTCGGGCATGGCGCCAGAAAACTGAAATCGTAAACATTGGCCGGCGGGGCGAGCGATATAAACCCCCTGATCTCCGGCCTGCGCATTAGAAGCTGCATGCCGACCCATGCGCCGAATGAATAACCGCCGACCCATACATACGGCGCGTTCGGATTGAACTCCTGCATCCAGTCCAGCGCGGCGGCGGCATCGCTCAGTTCACCCTCCCCGCGATCAAACGTACCCTGGCTTTTTCCCACGCCGCGAAAATTGAACCGCAACGTCGAAAAACCGCGCTCGGCAAAAGCCTGAAACAAATAATAGTTAACCTTATTATTCATCGTGCCGCCATGTTCCGGGTTCGGATGCAATACGATTGCAAGCGGAGCATTCGGCGTTTTGGAATGCGTATAGCGGCCTTCGAGACGACCGGCCGGGCCGTTAATCATGATTTCTGGCATATGTTCCCCGTAGTCAGTTTTTATGCCCTGTTAGAGTTGCATCTTCTATAGCAAGCTGCATTGTCGAATGTCTACAAATTTATCCTAACGTATTGATTTGGTTGTGGATAGTTTTACTGGCTACGCTGGTCTCAAGAAAACGGATATCTGGTATGTAAAAATTCTAATTTACATATCAATTGTATTCATGCAATCTAATTCATAAACAGCCATAAAAAATTGACAACATATCAGGCAAAGCT
>JACQIJ010000203.1 GCA_016198545.1 Pseudomonadota bacterium | reverse complement strand
TTATAATCTAGACCCGTCATATAGAAACAGGCAAGTCCTAATACGCATAAAAGTTACTCTGCCCGGACTGCCTGTTTACAATAGGGGTTCCCTAATATAATCAATGCAGGGAATAGTTTAAGGAAAAGTAAACCATGAAATCCCGAAATCTTTCGGAATTGGCGGATGCGTTTGCCCTGTTTGACAACTGGGAAGACAAATACGCGTATCTTATTGATTTGGGCGAGCGTTTGCCTTCTATGGATGAAAGCCAGAAAACTGAGGAAAATATCGTGCGGGGCTGTACTTCGCGCGTATGGCTCATTGCGGCGCAAAAGGATGGGAAATTTCATTTCAGCGCGGACAGCGACGCCAAAATCGTCAGGGGACTTATATACATACTTCTGAGCGCCTATCAGGGGAGATCCGCGGCGGAAATCGCCGCCGTTGACATACGGAAGTCGTTCGAGCAGATAGGGCTGCATCAGCATCTGTCGCCCAATCGCCGCAACGGATTTTTCGCAATGGTAGACAGAATCAAAAGGCTGGCTGCCGCAGCTTGACCTGCCTGCCGCGTCTCTCTAGGGTTTACGCAACCAATATAATCATCGTAATTGCAGCGGGGAGAAATGCCATCATGACTATCAATCAGCAGGCTGTTGACGCAAAAATCGAGGAGTTTTTCACTGACATCAGGAAAAAAGTGGAAACGAAGCAGGAGCAGGAAGATGCGATGCGTCCGCTTCTGAAAGGCGCGCCTTCATGGAGGCGCGTTCCGGACGGCATCAATGACGAAACGATCGTTGCTTTTGTCACGATGTTCAAGCGCAGCGAGTTTTTTTCTTCTGCAATCTCTCCGGATCTCCTGCAGGATTTTAACGGCAGGTTTTTAAGGCAAATCAGGGAAAATGACGCGGAGCGTTATAATCGAATTGTTATGATGATAGACGAGGCAGGCATGTATGACGAACTTGTGCCCGGAGTGCTGAGTATCTATGCTTTTGCCCTTAAGGACATGGGTGATGAGGGAGAATGGGCGCTCGTTGCGCTGCTCTGGGAGTTGGATGAGGATATGAACCCCGGCCTTCCACAGGATCTTCAGGTTTCCCTGTATATGTCTTTGCTGGTTACGCCGCACTCGGAAAGCGCGCTGACGAAAAAATTCAATGTCCCGGCGGTGTCGCTGTCGGTAAAAGAGGGGGGGCGGGCCGAAGCGCTGATCATTCCCTACAAGCCGGAGTGCGACGGTCTCAAAATAGGGCATCTGTCCCTGGAGATAACCAAGGGAGACATGGTTCTTGAGAACAAGAATGTAACCATACCGTTCATGGTCGGCGGCAAGGAAAATGCCGCTGCAGAAGCGGCGCCGGACCGTCAGGACGGCCCGGCGTAAGGGGATCGTCAGGAATTATATTCGAGCGTGGCGGGTAGTTCCGCGAAGAACATTACAGCCCATGCTTCCGCAGGCAGACCCTTTTGCAGCCCGTGAACCCAGCGATTGAAAACTGCCTGCTGTTTGTAGCCGGTCGGCGCTTCGTGGATGTTCGTGCGGTATTCGAAATCGACTTTCCCTTTCCATACGGGGAGACGTTCGGAACTGCAATTGAATACGGTCAGAAGCGCACCCTGTTTTTGTTCGAGGATGTGCATCAGGTCATAGGGGCTTTCATTTTCCGTCAGCGGACGGTCTTCGTTGACAACCCATACAATGCCTTCGGTACCGGTTTCAAACCAGGCATGAAGATGGCCTTTGATGATTTTCTTTTTGTTATTGCCGCCGCTGTCGCCGTCGCTCATGGAACCTCGCAAAAAACTATGGCCGGAGCATAGGCCCGAAGGCGCATACTCCGGCCAAGGAGTGTCTCCCAGTACCTCCTACGCATGCGCCGGGCTCGCCAGCGCATTCCGGATCTTCACGGTAAGACACGCGTGAAGAAAACTTTTGAATAAAACCAAAGAGGCAGGATGAGATTAGACGGACGGGTAGCTTTACGTCAAGGCTGCTTCTGTTCCGGAGGGGGCATTTCGTCCGGATTGTCGTGCGGCGCAGCATCTGCGGCTTCCGGAGCCGGAGGCACGGCGCCGTCCACGGTCAGCGGCGGCGCAGCCCTCCCTTTGACGGGGGCTGCCTTGGGCCAGCTTTCATGCCGGATGCTGTGGAGGATGTTGGCGAACATTTCATCCGCGACCGTGGTGGTTTCGTCTCCGATAAGCTCCGCTTCGACGGTAAAGGTTGATTTATGTCCTATCCATAATTGGGCAATGTAGACCTTTTCGTTGTCGCCCGTCTTGCCGATGCCGAGAATGACGGCCTGTTTTGCCACGTCCATCTCCTGATAGCCCGTCTGGTATTCCTCCAGATGATTGCGGCCGACCATCGCCTCCAGCGTCGCTTGTAGAATGTCGCCCGTATATTTCCCGTACATTCCTTCTTCGACGGGATTGCAGGTGACATGGAAGTTAAGCGTCGCGTCCATGCCGAATACTTTCGTGTAGGTTGTCACATCATGGCACTGGTCGGGAAGGTCGGGGTTGCAGCGTTGCGACCGGTACGGCTCTCCCGGAAACTCCATGCGGAACTCGCACCCATCCGGGGCGTAGGCGAATTCATCGGCCCGGGCGGGGAGGGCGCACAATAATAACAACACAACTGTTATCCCCGCAAAGGCGGAGGACTGGCATTTTTTAAGAATCCGGATGCCCGCCTGCGCGGGCATGACAGGGAGAAAGCGTAGAAACAATTTCATTTTATCTTTCTTTCTCCGGC